>JBMYXJ010000028.1:0-12636 GCA_049608285.1 Mycobacterium sp.
CGTCGGCATCGACGGAATCGCCGGCCAACGCGGAACGGTCGAGAAGCCTGATCCCACAGTACTTCTGGATGCTGCCCACCGACTCGGCGTGCGACCACAACGTTGTGTCGTCGTGGAGAGCTCCACTGCCGGGGTGGCGGCGGGCCGCTCCGGAGGGTTCCAGCTCGTCGTGGGCATCGATGGCGCCGGTGGCGCCGAGGAACTGGCCCGCCACGGTGCCGACGTCGTGCTCGACGACTTGACCGATATCGCCGTCCGCACGGGGGACACGCGAATCTCGGAGCTCCCAAACGCGCTGGAGTCCTACGGCCAGCTGGTTGGCATCACCGGCTCGCGCGATTCGATGCTGTTCCTCGACTACGACGGAACCCTGTCCCCCATCGTGTCGGATCCCACCGCAGCCACGCTCGTCGACGGCGCCGCCGAAGCGCTGGAACGCGCGGCGAAGGCTTCGCCGGTCGCGATCCTGAGCGGTCGTGACCTTGAGGATGTCCGCAGTCGAGTGGACATCCCCGGCCTCTGGTACGCGGGCAGCCACGGTTTCGAGCTGACCGGACCGGACGGCACCCGGCACCAGAATGAAACGGCCGCACAGTTCATCCCCATCCTCGAACGCGCGGCGGCCGAACTCGGCCGGAGTCTGGCCGGGATCACCGGGGTTCGGGTCGAGCACAAGCGATATGCCGTCGCCGTGCACTACCGCGAGGTGGCGGCCGAGCGGGTCAGCGAGGTAGTGGCCGCGGCGCATTCGCTCGGGGCGCGCGAGGGCCTGCGAGTCACAAGTGGACGGATGATCGTCGAGCTGCGCCCCGACATCGACTGGGACAAGGGAACCACGCTGGCCTGGATCCGTGACCGGATCGACTCCTCGGGCTCGATGCTGCCGATCTACATCGGCGACGACCTCACCGACGAAGACGCATTCGAGGCGGTTCGGCTTGACGGCATCGGAATCGTTGTCGCGCACGACGAGGACGGTGACCGAAGGTCCGCCGCCAACTTCACTCTTCGGAGCCCTCAACAGGTGCGCGAGTTCATCGCACGCGGTTCTGGGTGGCTTTCCTACAAACAGCAGGTGTCGAATAAGGCGTGGGACTACGCCTTCGATGGGTACGACCCGCACAACGAGAAGCTCCGGGAAGCGTTGTGCACGGTCGGAAACGGATACTTCGCCACCAGGGGCGCCGCAACGGAGAGCAAGGCCGGGCAGGTGCACTACCCGGGGACCTACGCCGCCGGGGTGTTCAACCGGCTCGTCGACGACGTCTCAGGAACCGAGGTCGACAACGAGAGCCTGGTCAACCTCCCCAATTGGCTCCCGTTAACCTTCCGGATCGAAGGCGGTGCCTGGTTCGACATCGGCGCGGTCACGGTGTTGTCGTACAGTCAGACTGTCGACCTTCGCGCTGCGGTGCTCACCCGGCAGGTGCGCTTCACCGACAACGCCGGCCGGACCAGTTCACTCACCCAGCGACGATTCGCGGCCATGCACATGCCCCACGTCGGCGCCCTGGAGACGACGGTTGTGGCCGAGAACTGGTCGGGGAGTATTGAATTCCGCTCGACCCTGGACGGCGGCGTGACCAACGGGCTGGTCGAACGTTACCGCGACCTGGACAATCAGCATCTTGGCCCGGTCGATACGCGGGACATCGGCGACGGCTCGGTGCTGCTGACGACACAGACCACCCAGTCACGCATCCCCATCGCCATGGCGGCCCGCAACACGGTGTGGCGTGACGGCGAGCCGGTCCCGGCCACCTTCCACCTCTACGATCAGCCCACCGAAATCGGTCACGACATCATCGTGCGGCTGTCTGCCGGTGAAGGAGCCACGGTGGAGAAGGTAGTGACCATCTACACCGGGCGCGACGTCGCGACGTCCGAACCTGCCGTCGACGCCGCGCGCTGGGTGACTCGACTGGGCCGGTTCGACGAACTGCTCGCTGGGCATCGAACTTGCTGGATGCACTTGTGGGAAAGGCTGTCCATCGAATTCGACGAGTTCGGCGAGGAACTGCGGATCTTGCGCCTGCATCTGCTGCATCTACTGCAGACGGTGTCGCCGAACACCGACGACCTCGACGCCGGGGTGCCGGCACGCGGACTGCACGGTGAGGCCTACCGCGGACACATCTTCTGGGACGAACTGTTCATCTTCCCTGTGCTCAACCTGCGGTTGCCGCCGGTCACGCGGTCTCTCCTCAGGTACCGCTACCGGCGACTGGACGAGGCCCGCCATGCCGCCCGCGCGGCCGGTCATCGCGGTGCGATGTACCCGTGGCAGTCCGGCAGCGACGGACGCGAGGAAAGCCCACTGCTGCACCTCAACCCGCGCAGCGGGCGCTGGAATCCCGATGCCAGCTCCCGCGCGCACCACATCGGCATCGCCGTCGCCTACAACGCGTGGAAGTTCTATGAGGTCACCGGAGACCTGGCGTACCTGATCGACTACGGCGCGGAGATGCTGGCCGAGGTCGCCCGCTTCTTCGTCAGCCTGGCCACCTACGACAAAGAGCGCGCACGCTTCGTCATCCGCGGTGTAATCGGGCCCGACGAGTTCCACTCCGGTTACCCCGACGCCCCCTACGACGGTATCGACAACAATGCGTACACAAACGTGATGGCCGTCTGGGTGATCGTGCGGGCCTTTGAGGCACTCAGCCTGCTGCCGCTGCCCAACCGCCTGGACCTGCGCGAGACGCTGGGACTGACCAGTGCCGAACTGGCCCAATGGGACGAGGTCAGCCGGCGGATGTACGTCCCGTTCCACGACGGCATCATCAGCCAGTTCGAGGGATATGGCGATCTGGCGGAACTGGATTGGGAACGTCTTCGCAGCCAGTACGGCAACATCCAGCGCCTCGACCGCATCCTGGAGGCCGAGGACGACGACGTCAACCGCTACCAGGCCTCCAAGCAAGCCGATGCGCTCATGCTGCTCTACCTCATGTCGTCCACCGAATTGCTGGAGTTGCTCGACCGGCTCGGCTATCGGTTCCGGCCCGATCAAGTGCCGAAGATGGTGGACTACTACCTGGCCCGTACCTCGCACGGATCCACGCTCAGCGGTGTTGTGCACACGTGGGTGCTCGCAAGGGCCAACCGCCACCGCGCGGTAGAGTTCTTCCAGCAGTCGCTGAAGTCGGATGTCTCCGACATCCAGGGCGGCACCACGTCGGAGGGCATTCACCTAGCGGCCATGGCCGGAACGGTCGACCTGATGCAGCGGTGCTTCACCGGACTCGAAACCCGATCTGGCCGCCTCATCCTTTCTCCGCATTGGCCGGAATCCCTTGGAGTGCTTGCACTCCCCATTCACTACCGCGGCTTACACCTGCATCTTCGGGTGAGCGGAAAGGGCGTGATCATCAGTGTGGATCCACGTGACGCGGCCGGGATCGAAGTGGAGTGCCATGGTCGGGTCGTTCAGCTGATGCCCGGAACCACCGTCCGATTCCCGGGTTGACCATGGCCGATCGACTGCCCGCACGTACGCTCGGCCTCATTCTTCGCGCCCGATACACCATGAAAGCTGGGCCGCGGCAGCGTCCGGCGGGGAGTAGGACACCATGAGCTTGCATGTGCGTCGCGCTGACGGCTCGCGCTTCGACAGTAAAGAAGCGCTGCAGGAAGCGGTCGAGGCCGGTGAACAGATCACGATCATCGACACCTCGCCCAACGGAAGACGTGGCCGTCTGCTATTCACGGACCTGACATCATCGGATGTGATTGCCGGCTTTGATCAGCGCATGCACCGGACCTGGTACGCGACTTATCGGCACGGCAAAATAGTATGACGATGACCGTAGCTCTCACACAACGCGCTTCGATTCGATCAGCTGGTGGGTGGTGGGAAGTACCGTGACTCCGGGCGTCGCAACAATTCTCGACCGTTATTCCAACGACCAAACCGACCTCATAGACATACTGTGGGATATCCAGCGCAGTTACGGTTACATTCCCGCGGACGCAGCGTCAGCGGTTGCCAACCGACTGAGGATCGCTCCCGATGATGTGATGGAGACGGCGTCGTTTTACCATTTCTTTCACGCTGCGCCTTCGGGTACTTATCGAATTTATCTGAGTAACACAGTAATTGCGAAGCTACACGGCTACCAACAGGTGCGCGAAGCTCTGGAACAGGAAACGGGCACACGATTCGGCGGGCCCGGATCAGCCGATTTCGGTCTGTTCGAAACTGCGTGCATCGGGCTGAGCGACCAAGAGCCCGCGATGCTGATAGACGACGTGGTGTTCACCGATCTGACGCCCGAATCAGTCACCGACATCATCTCGCGATTGAAGCAGGGGGAGTCCCCGGCGAAGATCGCCAATCCGTCGGGACTGCCCCGCAGCGACATCGCCTACGTCGAGGCGCTGACACATACCAAAGTGCACACCTCCGGGCCGGTCTTCTTCAATGGGGAGATCGACTACAGCGCGTTGCTGGACCGGTGTCTGACAACGACGCCTGACGACGTGACCACGGTCATCGCGGACTCTGGCCTCCACGGTCGTGGGGGTGCCGCTTTTCCCACCGGCCTCAAATGGCGGCTGTGCCGTGAGGCCGCCGGCGATGAGAAGTACATCATCTGCAATGCCGACGAGGGTGAACCCGGCACGTTCAAGGACCGGGTATTGCTGACCCATGCGCCCAAGCAGGTGTTCGCAGGCATGATCATCGCGGCTCACGCCGTCGGCGCGGCGCACGGCATCGTCTACCTCCGCGCGGAGTACGAGTATCTGCGCGAATATCTCGAACGGCAGCTTGCCGAGCTTCGCGACGACAGGTTGCTCGGTGGCGGATTCGACATCCAGATCAAGATGGGCGCCGGCGCGTACATCTGTGGCGAGGAATCCGCTCTCATCGAATCCTGTGAGGGCAAGAGGGGAACGCCACGACTCAAGCCACCGTTCCCTGTGGAACAGGGATTCCTCGGTAAGCCGACCTGCGTGAACAACGTCGAGACACTCGCCGCGGCGACCCGGATCATGGAGTTGGGCGCCGACTGGTTCGCCGCGCTGGGCACGCCGGGATCCTCGGGAACCAGGTTGCTCAGCGTCTCCGGAGATTGCGCGGCACCCGGAATTTACGAGATCGAGTGGGGCGTCACACTGCGCGAGGTGTTGGAGATTGTCGGCGCTTCCGACGCTCGGGCAGTGCAGCTCAGCGGCCCTGCTGGGGAGATGGTCTCCGCCGATATTGACACCGATCGGCGGATCGCCCATGAAGATCTTTCCTGTAACGGCTCATTCATGGTTTTCAATGCCGAACGCGACTTGCTCGGTGTCGTCAGAGATTTCATGCAGTTCTTCGTTGACGAGTCTTGTGGTATTTGCCTTCCCTGCCGGGCGGGCAACGTTCTACTGCGCGAGAAGGTTGACCTGGTCATCGACGGCAGGGCAGAGCAATCGGATCTCGACGATATGGTCCGGTGGGGCGGGTTGGTCGCCAGCACCAGCCGATGTGGTCTGGGGGCATGCTCCCCCAGCCCGATCTTGACGACGCTGGAGAAATTCCCGGAAGACTACAAAGGCCGACTTCACGAGCAGGAGGGCGACGTGCTGCCGTCATTCGATGTCGATGCCGCATTGGGCGGTTACGGCACGGCCGTCCGGCAACTAGAGCAGGAGTCGAGATGAGTATTCAGATCGAGATCGATGGGATCACGGTGACCACCGAAGAAGGCAGGAACCTCGTCGATGTCGCCGCAGATTCCGGTGTGTACATCCCCACCCTGTGCTACCTACGAGGTAGGCCGGCGCTCGGCACCTGCCGTGGTTGCTCGGTCAAAGTCAACGGCCGAGTAGTCGCAGCGTGCAGCGTGCAGGTCACCGACGGCATGCAAGTCGAGGTGGACGAGCCTCAGAGCACCGACATGCGCAAAGCGTTGGTCGAAATGGTCTTCTCCGAAGGCAACCACAACTGCCCGAGCTGTGAGAAAAGCGGACGCTGCACTCTGCAAGCGGTTGGCTACGAGGTGGGCATGACGGCTTCGCGCTTCCCGTATCAGTTCCCCGAGCGCGTGCAAGATCATGCCTGCGACAGAATCTGGCTGGAGCGGGACCGATGCATCTTCTGCCAACGGTGCGTCGAGTTCATTCGAGATCACGCAACCGGCAAGAAGATCTTCAGCATCAGCGGCCGTGGCCAGCATGCGCGCATCGAGATCGATGTCGAGCTAGCCAACGCGATGCCACCCGAACAGGTAAGAGAAGCGGTGGACATCTGTCCGGTTGGCACGATCCTCGAAAAGCAGGTGGGCTATGACGACCCCATCGGCCAGCGGCTCTACGACATCGAATCGGTACGTGACCGCGCTCTGAACGAGCACGCCGAATGACGGAGTCAGAGATGAACTCGATCGCCTCGCATGAGCTTCCAGCGACACCGCTGGACCCGGCGCTGGCCGCCCAGAGGGCCGGGAAGATCAACGTATCCATGATCAGCCTATGCGGTTGCTGGGGATGCACCTTGTCCTTCCTCGACGTCGACGAGCGGCTGCTGGGACTGCTGGACAAGATCACCATCAACCGTTCCTCGCTCACCGACATCAAACGAATCACCGAACGGTGCGCAATCGGATTCATCGAAGGCGGAGTGGCGAATGAGGACAACATCGAAACGCTGGAGCACTTCCGGGAGAACTGTGATGTCCTCATCTCGGTTGGCGCCTGCGCGATCTGGGGTGGCGTTCCGGCGATGCGCAACATGGACGAACTGAAAGACTGCTTATCAGAAGCTTATTCCGACTCTCCTACCGCACCGCCGGGCGCCGCACCCGTTGTGCCACTCCACCCGCAGATCCCCATTTTGACCACCAAGGTGTACCCCTGCCACGAAGTCGTCAAGATGGACTACTTCATTCCAGGCTGCCCACCAAGCGCGGACGCCATCCTGCAAGTACTGGACGATTTGGTCAACGGGCGTCCTGTCGATCTGCCCAAGTCGCTCAACCATTTTGACTGACCCAAGAAAGACCCCCCATGAGTAAGACGCTTGTCATCGATCCCGTTACCCGTATCGAGGGGCACGGGAAAGTCGTCGTCGAACTCGACGACGACCACAACGTCGTCGACGCCAAGCTACACGTCGTCGAGTTCCGCGGATACGAAAAATTCATTCAAGGACATCCATTCTGGGAAGCCCCTGTGCTGATGCAGCGCATCTGCGGTATCTGCTTTGTCAGCCATCATCTATCTGGCGCGAAGGCGGTCGACGACGTCGTCGGGGTCGGTCCGGCGTCGGGGGTGTATCTGACACCGACCGCAGTGAAGATGCGCCGGCTGGGGCACTACGCGCAGATGCTGCAGTCGCACGTCACCGCCTACTTCTACCTCGTGGTGCCGGAGATGCTGTTCGGCATGGATGCTGCGCCTGAGCAACGCAACATCCTTGGACTGATCGAGGCTGACCCCGAAATGGTCAAACGGGTTGTGATGCTGCGCAAATGGGGCCAGGAAGTGATCGCGTCAGTCTTCGGCAAGCGAATGCACGGTATCTCTTCGGTGCCCGGCGGCGTGAACAAGAGCCTGACCCCCGCAGAGGTCGATCGGCTTGTTTCGGGGGGAGAAGGACTGCTGTCGGTCGATCAGGTCATTGAGTACGCACAGCTGGGACTGAAACTATTCGAGGACTTTCACGAAAAGCACCGCAGCGAGGTCGACGGATTTGCGAACGTGTCCGCGCTTAACATGTGTCTCACCGACCCGGAAGGCAATGTCGACTACTACCACGGCCACCTGAAGGTCGTCGACGAGAACAAGGCCGTGGTGCGGGAGTTTGATTACCACGATTACCTCGACCACTTTTCCGAAGGTGTCGAGAAGTGGAGTTACATGAAGTTCCCGTTTCTCACCGATCTCGGCCCAGAGGCCGGCTCGGTGCGGGTAGGACCGCTCGCCCGGCTGAACGTCACTAATACGCTGTCGACCCCGCTCGCCCAGCAAGCCCTGGAAAGGTTCCACGCATACACCGGTGGCCGCGCGAACAATATGACACTGCACACGAATTGGGCGCGAACCATCGAGATCATCCACGCCGCAGAAATCATTAGAGACCTACTGTCGGATCCGGATCTGCAGAAGGACGACCTGGTGGTCACACCGCCCGCCGATGCGTGGACCGGTGAGGGAATCGGAGTGGTCGAGGCGCCGCGCGGCAGCGTTCTGCACCACTACCGTGCCGATCGCGAGGGGAATGTAACGTTCGCCAACCTCATCGTGGCCACCACCCAGAACAACCGCGTGCTCAACCGAACCGTACGCAGCGTCGCAGAGGATTACCTCGGTGGCCAGACCGAGATCACCGAAGGCATGATGAACGCAATCGAAGTAGGTATCCGCGCCTATGATCCCTGCTTGAGTTGTGCCACACACGCTTTGGGGCAGATGCCGCTGATCGTCTCCGTCGTCGACGCTGCCGGCCAGGTGATCGATGAACGCATCCGCTGAGGAACGATTCCCCACGTTCGACGATTTCAACGACCCCTCTTCGCTGATCTACGGCATCGGCAATGTCGGACGGCAGGACGATGGACTGGGCTGGGCGTTCATCGACCATCTCGAGGCGCACCGGCCTCGTGCCCACGCCGACCTGCGCCGCACCTACCAACTCAACCTCGAAGACGCCGACCTGATCAGCGGATTCGCGCGGGTACTGTTTGTGGACGCGACGAAGGACCAGGCGGTCACATCCTTCGCACTGACAAGGCCTGAACCGAAGCTGGATTTCAGCTTTACCTCGCACGCTATCTCGGTTCCGTCGATCCTGGCGACCACCAGGCAGTGTTTCGGACGGGTCCCCGAGGTCTACCTTCTTGCGATACGCGGTTACGAATGGGAACTGCAGATGGGCCTGACCGATTCGGCGAAACACAACCTCAGCGATTCACTCGCCCGGTATCTCTGCGCATCAGGCTGTGCGCCGATATCTCTAAACGCCGGTGAACAGAACGCGGCGGACGGGGACAGTGAGATGTCCCGATCTGCCCTTCAAGTTCACCGTCGAAGACGGTGTAGAGGTGGCCCGCGAGCAGATGCGCCAGCTGAAGGCCCCACCTGAGACGTTGCCCGAGATGCGGATCGAGGAACGCAGGGTTGGCTACGGCGAGGTGGACGGCATGACCTGTCGGGACTACCACCGGCCTTCATCGGCACGGCTGAACACGATCCGTTTCGCGACGGCGGTCTTGACGGCACCGCCGCGCCCGCAGTTCCACCATTATTGGGACTTCTGACTCCATTGATAAAACCTGGCCGCCGGCGATAACCTTGAGGGGGAATGGAGAGGACAGTTGAGCTGATGAACACCATCCGCAAGCCCTCATCTGTCGTCGTAGGCGTCGGCGGCTCCGAAACCTCCATCCATGCCGCGCAGTGGGCGGTCGCCGAAGCCCTCAGCAGGGACCTGCCCCTGCGCCTCGTCTACGTGACGAAGGTCAGCCATCCCTCTACGGCTGATTACGAGCTTGACGTCGATCATGGCAAGGCGTCGCTGCGTGCGGCCCAAGATGCCATTCGACCCTTCGGAGCCGTCAAGGTGGAGACGGCAATCCTCTCTGGACCTCCGGACGCAGCACTGATCGCCGAATCCGAAGATGCCGCGATGGTCTGTATCGGAACGGTCGGGATCGGCCGCTATGCCCGTTCGATCCTGGGCTCAACGGCGGGCGAACTTGCTGAGAAAGCCCACTGCCCCGTCGCGGTCATCCGCCCACAGCCCGACGATGACTCCGGCCCAGACAGCGGGTGGATCGTCGTGGCCATCAACGAGGAAACCGACAACAGAGCCGTCGTCGAGCAGGCGATGGAGGAGGCGAAGCTACGCCACGCCTCGGTAATTGTCGTCGGCGAACGTCGGACCGGAAATGATATTCAAGAACGGCTCGACCGCGAGGTCAATGAGTTGCGACTGCGCCACCCCGCCGTTCACATCTACCCGATCACCGACCAAACCGATGTCGCATCATTCCTCAAGCACTCCGACGAGCAGGTACAGCTCGCCGTGATCGGTGGCTCTGCAGCCGATCAGCTCGCGCATATCGTTGGACCATTTGTCCATTCAGCTCTTCACCACGCCAGGGTCTCGGCTCTGGTTGTCCGCAACTAACCGGAGGCGGGCACTGCCGGCACATCTGCTGAGATCTGAAGTCTCGGGCTAGCTTGCCCGCAAACATATCTCTTGCGCTTCTTCAACCGAAGCCGCTAGTGGTCGTGTGGTGTCGATGTCGTGGACGTGGGGCCCACCACAACTGGCCCCGGCGAGAGCCACAGCGATTTCCGGTGTTGCATCCGAACTCGAGCGGAGCCGGCCCGCGACCCTGGCCGAAGCCTCGACAATCGGCACCATGCAGTTGAATTCGACAATCGGCACCGAGATCAGATCACTGAGCTGGTGCGCGCGGCCACGCTCCTGTGGATCTCGCCAGGTACCGTCCAGGATGACCGAGTGTCCTCGCCTCAACCAGACTTCCGCCTGTTTCATGACCTCGTCATACACTGCAGCCACGTTCGCCGGAGAGTACAGGCCCGCGTTGAGTTCGCCGGCGGGACCCGAGATCACACCATCGCCCCGCAGCTGTCGACGCACGTCGTCGGTCGAGATGACGTGGGCTCCGACCTGTGCAGCCAACGCCGTTGACAGGGTTGTCTTTCCGCTGCCGGGCCCACCTGCGACGATGATGAGCTGGACAGTGCCTGCCCGGAGGTGCTCAAGCGCAAGACCGAGGTGTCGATGGGCCTCAGCGGCTGCTTCACGGTGGCCTTGCGTGACCCGCACGCAATCCACTTTGGTCCGCACCACGGCGCGGTAGGCGATGTAGAAGTCAACCAGTCCGCGAGGAGCGGGATCATCAGCCCACTTCGTGTACTGGTCGAGGAAATGGTCGGCGAGGTCACGATGGCCAAGGAATTCCAGATCCATCGCAAGAAATGCGGCATCATCGATGCCGTCGACATACCGAAGCTGATCATCGAACTCCAGGCAGTCCAGTAGCGCCGGCCCGTCCGGAAGACAAAAGATGTCGTCGGCCAACAAGTCTGCGTGACCGTCGAGAATTCGACGTTCGGCGATGCGCTCGCTGAACAGCACCTCACGGCCGGCGACGAACCGCTCGGCCATGCGCCTCACTTCCCGGAGGGAGTCGGATGTGACCACGTCTTCGGCATACGCCTCCAGTTCATCCAGATTCTGCCGCCACCGCGCCCACACCGCGTCGCGGCTGCCCTGGGCATCGATTGCCTCCCCTCGCTCTGCCACCGCATGAAAGCGCGCCAGCACGCGGGCAATGGAAACCACGTGGTCAAAGGCCGGTTCACCGCTGTTCACCAGGGAAGCCAGGCGGGCGGCATCTGGATGGCGGCGCATGACGATCACGGGTTCAGGTGCACTGCCCTGCGGATCGGAAAAGTGGGCGACGCCGAGATAACTATCCGGAGCGAGGCGCTTGTTCAGCGTGACCTCATGTTGGCACGCGCGCTCCCGATTAGCGGCGGTACTGAAATTCAGAAAGTCGGTAACCACCGGCTTCTTGGCTTTGAATGCCCGGTCACCGAGCAGGATGACGATCCCGGTATGTGTCTCCCGCACTTGTGCGGCCAGGTCACCCGAGGCCATCGAGCCGTGCTGTTGCTCCGGGCGCGACGAAGTGCAGTCCATGCACTCAACTGTCGACCCACCGTCATCGGTTGGGCCAGGGCACTAGGCCCCCGCGATGAGGACTATTGACCCTGGCCCGGGACCAGGCCTCGGGCCCTGGGGAAGCGCCGGGCGCAGAACGTAGGGTGAGTACTGACACCGGCTAAGGAAGGCGATCTTGTGGTGAAAGTCTTTCTCGTGGACGACCACGAGGTGGTTCGTCGGGGATTGATCGACCTCTTGAACGCCGACGACGAGCTCGAAGTTGTCGGCGAAGCAGGGTCGGTAGCACAGGCAATGGCGCGGATTCCGGCCCTGCAACCCGACGTAGCAGTCCTGGACGTTCGCCTGCCCGACGGCAACGGAATCGAACTGTGCCGAGATCTCCTCTCGCTGCTACCCAATCTGCGTTGCCTCATGCTCACCTCGTTCACGTCCGACGAAGCGATGCTCGACGCCATTCTGGCGGGTGCCAGCGGATACGTGATCAAGGACATCAAGGGCATGGAACTCGCCGCAGCAATCAAGGAAGTCGGGGCCGGCCGATCGTTGTTGGACAACCGGGCGGCCGCAGCGTTGATGACCAAGCTGCGTTCTGACGCTGATCACGCCGATCCACTGTCCGGGCTCAGTGCCCAGGAGCGCGTATTGCTGGATCTGCTGGGTGAGGGACTGACGAACAAGCAGATCGCGGCCCGAATGTTTCTCGCCGAGAAGACGGTCAAGAACTACGTGTCCAGGCTGCTGGCAAAACTGGGGATGGAACGCCGCACACAAGCGGCGGTATTCATTTCCCGCTTAGACCAACCTCGCCGCCGCCAGAGGGACTGACCGCCGAACAGGCCACCACCGGTGGGGTTCATAGCGCTGACGCTAACTCGTCTGTGGTAGCGCATGAGCGGGCATCGGTGGCCACCGCCCGGCCGAGCCTCCTCACCTAACGGTTCGTGCTCACTTCGGTGACAAACGATGACAACCCAGGCAAATCTGATGGC
>JBMYXJ010000029.1:0-12543 GCA_049608285.1 Mycobacterium sp.
GCCAGGTGATGACGTCGCGGCGTGAACCGTACTTGTGCCCCATGGCGATTTGATGCCCGTAGATGGCGTGGTGGGTCGTGTGGTCGGCAGCCCAGGTCTCTAGGCCGGCGTAGTCCTGGAAGACTGCATAGACCGAAGTCTCACGTCGCTGGGTGAAGTCGGCGTCAACGTTGATCATCTGCCGCAGGTAGATGCAACCGGTTTCAGCATGTGCGGCAAGGTAGTCCATCCCGCGATCAAGTTTCGGGCGAAGTGCTGTTTCGTAGTCCTTGGCTTGTTCGGGCTCCGAGTTGTGCCAGAACTGTCCTGATCGCATCACCAAGGTGTTGAGCGGGTTCAAGACGAAGACGCGACGCCCCTGCGGATTGATCGACTGGTCATAGCGGACAGCGACACCCAGTGGCGACGCGATGTCCTCGACTGCAGTGATGGGGAAGCGATCGCGGGCGGCCCCGGGGTAGCCATTGTCGGTGATCTGCACTATGTCGGTGTCGGGTGTGCGGCCCAAACCAATCCGATAGCTGTTCTGCGAGTAGATGGTTTCGTGGCGGTCGTAGGGGCAGGTGAGTGTTTCCCGCCACAGGCCGACGTCGTCGGTCCCTCGGGCCCGCGAGTGCCACCATTGCTCCCATTGGGGTTCATGCGTCCAGTGAGCGTGGGCCGAAGTCGAGGTCCAGTAGCCGACCACGATCGTCGTGGGATGGCCTGCCTCGTCGTTTGGGCAGACCATCACCTCAACTGCCTCTGGCCCGAAAGCGCCAGAAAAAGCGGTGCGCATATGGTCCACGAAGTCGCGTGAGGCCGTGCTTCCAGGTTGTGGGCCCTGCAGACCGAACCAGTCAGCTACCAACTCGGGGACCGGTCGCCGCCATCGCAGCGAGTAGCGAACGGCGGGCGGAGTGAAGCCATCCGGTCTGAGCGCAGGACGCACCCGCTCGTAGGTCGGGTGAAATGCCTGCATGTCCGAAATCCTCAGTCTCAGTCCAACGATGATATCCGGGTGTGACCGACGGGGCGGTGACTCGTGGATCTCGCAGCCGGGGCCGTGAGTTTTTGGACGCCGTATCGACGGCGATGGCGCCAAGCAACGGGGGCAGCGATCACCGGGGGCGGCAATCGCGTCGCTTGAGACGCGACTGTGATGCCACTGTGACGAAAGTCGACAGTGTCTCTGCTGAAATTACTGTTACCTTCCCACGTTCGCCCTGCCACCCATACGCCCACTAGGAGCCGCCCGTGTCGACTCCAGCCACAGGCATCCGGCGCATGACTCTCGCCGCCAGGATATTCACCGCTGCGATGGTATGTGCCGTCCTCGGCACCTCCCTGGCTGCACCTGTCGCCTCGGCAGCCGGCGCCCGTGAACTGCTCGCGGGTGCCATCGCCAACACCCGCGGTTCATACCTCGTCTATAACTTCGGCAACGGCCACCCCGCGCCGATGCTCAGCGCTTCCGGTAGTTGGTACGAGATGACCAACGGTGGCCGGTTGATGATCGTCAAGGCTGCCTCCAAGCGGCTCGCCCCGCGGCTGCTCGCCGACTCGCATACCGGCTACCAGGCCCGCTGCGAACGCGATCCCCGCGCACGCACCAGCGAGGGCCTCTGGCAGGCATCCGAGATCTACTCCCCGCTGCAAGCGTGGCAGGCGCTCGGCCAACCGACGATCGCGATCAACGCCAACTTCTTCGACGTCCGCGGACAGCAGGGCGGCTCGTGGAAGACAACCGGCTGCAGCTCGCCCCTTGGGGCCTATGTCGATAACACCCGCCGATTGGGGCGCACCAATGCCAAGGTGACCGGCACCCTGGCCTATGGGGGCAAGCAAGGCCTGTCTGGCGGGAACGAGAACTGGCAGGTGCTCTCGACAATGATCATGCCGGTGGCCGGGGTCCCCTTCGTTGTGCCACCGAAGCACCTCGACGACTACGACGCAGCATCGCCAGTCATCGAAGACCTGATCAACAAGGGCACCAGGTTTGTCGCTGTCGCCGGTATCGGCCTGTTGGCCCCCGGCGACACCGGCCAACTCAACGACCCCGGCCCGAGCGCGGCACGCACAGCCCTCGCCTATGCCCGGCAACGCGACGAGATGTACGTGTTCCAGGGTGGCAGCTACACGCCCGACCAAATCCAGGATCTGTTCCGCGGCTTGGGTAGCGACACCGCCGTGCTGCTCGACGGCGGCGGGTCCTCGGCGATCGTGTTGCGCCGCGACACGGGCGGCATGTGGGCCGGCGCCGGCGCTCCCCGCGGTTCCTGCGACACCATGGCCGTGCTGTGCGACTCACGCGAGCGCGCCCAGCCTGCCTGGCTGGGCTTCAACTGACCGCCGCGTTGCGCTCATCCTCGATGGTCAGATCACTTGCACCAGGCTGCTGATCTTCCACTCTTGTCCTTCCTTGACCGCCGTTGCGATCCAGCGGCTTCCGCTCTCAATCATCGACTTTCGGTCCGGAGCCGCAGTGGCGATCTCCATCGCGAGAAGTACCTCGACGCTGCCATCGCTGTTCCATTGCTGCACGCCGGCTTCCACCACCGTTGCGCCAGCCGGCCCGGAGTCAGTCACCCGCAGCAGGATCTCGTTCTGCCTCTCGGCGAACATCTTCGCGAATTCACCGGTGCTCTGGGCGAGGATGCGGTCGGAGTAAGAATCGGCATTGGACGGATCGAGCGTCAGATAGGCGGTCATGAATTCGCGCGCACAACCAATTGCCGCAGCGCCCCTGACCCCCGACCAGCGATCGATCTCGAGCCGGACCAGCATCAGGGTGCTCGCTGCGATCGCTGAAACCACCACCACCGCGGCCAGCACAGCCACCAGCGGAAGTCCCCACCGCCGAGAGGGTTTGGGCGGCACACCGAAATAATCGGCGTGCAAGGTATTCGTCGCAGAATCGACGCCCGTGTCGAATTTGCGTTTCGGGCTCACGGCCCTGCCCCCTCCAGGGGGGGTTTCTTCAGAACGGTGAGGTTGGCGACTAGCCACTGCCCGTCTGCCAACTTGTCGAACTCCGCCCGCACGGTGGCAGTGATGGATTTGAGGTCCGCAGGATTCGCGCCACGCCGGCCCTGCATCGCCAGCAACATCGACCCCTGATCCGTGGTCACGGAAGGATCGGACAGCACCGCGCTGCTGGCCGCCCAGTATCTGCTGGTAACGGCGCCGGCGTCCCGGACGGCCTGCTGCTGAACGATCAAGCGCGGCCGGAAGTCGTCGGTGGTCAGCGCCTGCGCGCGATTGAAGTCCTCCGACAGGGTGTCTGCGCTGTAGCTCAGGATCTGTTCGACGATCCGGGGGCCCTGTTCTGCTAGCTGTGCTCGTGCCTGGTCCACGGCACGCTCCTGCCGGTAGACCAGTGCGTAGCTCAGGCTCACCGCCCCTACGCACAGCACCGCAGCCACGCTGAGGGTCCCCGCCACGAGCCGGCGGACCTGATGCTCCCGCAGTGTGAACCGCCAGATGCTGACGTTCGCGCCGGAACCATTCGGCGCGCCGCGTCGCACTCCGATCCCGAACAGGGCGCGGCCCAACGTCCATCCGGTGAGGTGGGGCAGCACCAGCCGGTTCAGCACCATCGCGATCAGGGTCGTCACGCCGAGACCGGTGAAGGCCCACCACAGCCAGCCCGCGGTAGGTGCTGTCAGCGCCAGCAACACCATCGTCGTGAGGATCCCGAAGCCGGGCAGCACATCCACGCTAAGGGCGCCTAAACGAGCGGGCCACCAAGCCGGCGGCGCATCCGGCCGCCCAGTGGGGGCTTGCGCAACTACTCCCTTAACCGCCAAACCGGGCCCGCAGCTCAGTCTTGAGCACCTTGCCGGCGGGGTTGCGTGGTAGCGCCTCCACGACTTCCACCGCCTTCGGGTGTTTGTATCGGGCGAGCCTGCCGGTCAGGAAATCGTTCAGATCCGCTGGTTCCAGTGATGATCGGCCGGTGGCTCCCGGCGAGGTTCGCAAAACGATCACCGCCAAGGGGACCTGTCCCCATTTCGAATGCTCTCGACCGACGACGGCGACCTCGACGATGTCGGGGTGGGCGGCCAGCGCGTTCTCGACCTCGGCGCAATAGATGTTCTCGCCCCCGGAGATGATCATGTCCTTTTTTCGGTCGACTACCCAGATGTAACCCTCGGAATCCTGGCGCACCAAATCGCCTGAGTGGAACCAACCCCCAGCGAACGCAGCGGCAGTGGCTTCGGGGTTGTTCCAGTAGCCGGCCATCAGCGTGGGTGCTCGATACACGATCTCACCGACGTCGCCGACGGGAACGTCGTTCATGTCCTCGTCGACGATTCGCGCTGACACGGTGGGGATCACCTTCCCCACCGAGCCAAGCTTGCGGATGGCGTCCTCCCCCAACAACATGCAGGTGACCGGCGACATCTCGGTCTGGCCGAACGCCGCCAGGATCTTGGCGCCGGGGAACGTCTGCGACATCTCGCGCAGCAGGGTGTCCGATGCCGGCGCCGCGCCCCAGGATAGGGTCCGCAACCTGAGCGTGCGCGGTTTGGCACGCTGGACCGCGCAGATCGCCTGCCACTGCGCGGGTACCAAAAAGATTCCGGTCACCCGCTCGGCCTCAAGGACGTCGAGCACTTCGCGAGGGTCGAAGGCTCCCACAGGATGGATCACCGTCGGCCGGCCTAGCAGCAATCCGACGATCATGCCGCCGACGCCGGCGATGTGAAACAGCGGTACGCCGATGAAGCCGATGTCTTTGTCGATGTCCGCGCCGTTGGTGAACAGGTGTGTCATCGCCTGGCCGGCCAGGTTGGCGTGAGTGAGCACCGCACCTTTAGGCCGGCCTGTGGTGCCCGAGGTATACATGATCAGCGCCGGTGAGTCGTCGGCGATATCGACTACCGAAGCCGCCGGGCCCGCCTCGGCCAGCGCCTCCTCATAATCCAGAGCAGTACGCGAATCGGGGTCGTCGGCCTGAACGACGGGGCCGACGACGACCACGGTGGCCAAGGTCGCCGCCAGTCCGCGCACGCCGGCCGCAACCTGGGCAAGCACTGACTCGGTGATCATGACGCGGGCCTGGCAGTCGGCGACCAGGTAAGCGATCTCCGGCGGCGTCATCCGGAAGTTGACCGGCACTGCGATCGCACCGAGCTTGTTGATCGCCAGGAACGACTCGACGAACTCCGGGCGGTTGAGCATCAGTATGAGGACTCTGTCCCCCTGCGTAACGCCTCTCCGGTGCAGCGCGCCCGCCAAGCCCATCACGCGGTGGTTGAGATCGCGCCAGGTTGTCGTGCGGCCGAGGAATCTCAGAGCTGCGCTGTCGGGTTGCATCAACGCATGCCTAGCAGCTTGATTGGTCCAATTCTGACGCCGTGCCAAGTACGGCTGCTCAGTCGCCGGACCGGACTGGCCAGCTGGAACAATCACCGTCTCGTACTCCGTCTACTCCGCCCAACAACCCGGTTCGGGGTGCAAGAGAGGATATTCAATCCGGGAAGGACGCTAGTTGGCGGCAAGCTGCTCGGCGCGGGCCTTCAGGTTGCCGGCCAGGTAGTCAAGCGTGTCACCTATCGCCTTCTTGACCATCGGATTGGGAAGCGGCAGCTGGGTCTCGACATCGAGATCGACGGTCAGAAGCGATACGGGGCCCATAGCCACCACTGAGAATTTCTGCTCCTGCTTTGTGAAGTGATCGCCCTGCTGCAGGACCGTGTAGATCTCATTCTCGCCGGGGTAATACACCGCGGAGATGAAGGTTCCCGCCTGACCGAGCACGACGACGTCGAGCCGCAGCTGACTGGGCCGCCCGTCGTCGTAGCGGGCCAGCACCCAGCAGCCCTTGATCTCCTCGTTCCATTGCGGGTAGCTCTCGAAATCGGCGACGATCGCCATGATCGCGTCGGCTCCGGCCGCCACTTCGACTGTCGTACTCACCAGCGGCATTGGCAGAGCATAACCCTCGCTGCCGCGCCGACCTCAATGCGCATCCCGGCAATGAGAACGGGGCGGCCTGGTCCTCGGAGAGTTGTCCGTTGGGTCGGTCCGGGCGAAAAGAGACATCCCCTCAGGCGCCATCTCAAGCACGCGATCAGGGTGTCGCAATGTCAACACCGAGTGGCGATGTCCCTCGCACTGACTCGTCGCGAATCAAGCCGCGCAGCAACGCTGTGCTGAACTCAATGGCGATCTCCTGGGCGCTGCGTCGGCCGTGCGGCCGGAGCCACCGGTAGGAGCCGAGCGTCATCCCGATGTAACCCAAAGCGAGCACATGGGAGTCGCAGTCATAGAACTCCCCGCTGGCGATGCCGCGGTCGATCACGTCGCGGACGTGTTCGTAGACCTGGGTCTCCTTCTCCCGGATGTAGGCAACCTGATCCTCGGTGAACCACTCGGTGATGTAGGGGCCCTCCTGGAAGTACACCGCAGCACGCTCAGTGTTGCTGGCGATCCCTACGAGCAGACGCCGAGTGAAATGGAAGATGGTCTCGCGGGCCGACGCCGACGGGTCGTCGTGGAGGGCGTGAACGGTGAAGTCGGCGGCGCCCTTGTAAATGTCGTAGAGGATCAGGGACTTGCTGGCGTAATAGTGGTAAACCGTCGCCTTGTTCAGGCCGACCGCATCTGCCACATCGTCCATCCGGGTGCCGTGGTAGCCGCGCGCGGCGAACAGTTTGGTGGCAACGGCCAACAATTCATCGCGCCTGGACTTCCCGTTGGAGGTGACGGTTTCAGACATGGCGACTCACTATAGGCAGGGACCCGCCGGCGCTCGAAGCGTTTCGCGGGTCAACTAACTGGTTGGTTTAGTTTAGGCGAGCCGTTGCGATGTCGTCACGGGTCCGGGCGGTCTACACTCCACCCCAGAGCCAGCATTTAGCCAACAGCTGACGGGGAGGCATCGCGGTGGACCCGAATCCGGATTACGACGCAAGCGACGAGATCGAATACGGCATCAATTGGTGGGCGTGGATCCTTCGCGGCGTGTACCCGCCTCCGGCCTATCCCCCGATCTGACCGCCGCGCAACCCAGACCGACGGTCTGCCACCATACTGCGGGTGCGACGGGCCACAACTTCGACTTCGTTCCAGCCGCGTTGCGCACCCCTAGCGAGCCGTCCCCGAAGTTCGCTGCGCCAATCCCGCACTTCGACCGGCTCTCGGTCGGGGGGCCACACGATCGGGGGTTCGGCGACAGCGCCCCGGTCACCCGTCAACTCACCCGGCAAAGGCCGGCTATCTTCGCCGTAATGTTCACCACATTTTCGACAACGCACCTCATAGCGAAGACGGCCGTATTCCCGCCCGGACCTTGACTCAATGAAGACGTAGTCCGCCACTGACACACATCGCGGACAACGCGCGATACCTCTTTCGACGACCATGCTCACACCGAATATCGTGCGACGCCCCCGGGCATCGCGCCTACCCACACCGAGATGTCGATGCCGGATCGGTGCCGTTTCGAGATCAGCTACAGCGCCTTGAGTTCTTCGATCACCTGGCCGACGGAATTTTTGGCGTCACCGAACAACATCGACGTGCCCTCGCCGAAGAACAACGGGTTTTCGATGCCGGCGTAGCCCGAGGACATCGACCGCTTCAAGACGATCACCGAGCGCGCCTCATCGACATTGAGGATCGGCATGCCGTAGATCGGCGAACTAGCGTCGTTGCGGGCGGCGGGATTGGTGACATCGTTGGCGCCGATCACGATCGCCACATCGGTGCGGTTGAACTCGCCGTTGATGTCGTCCATCTCCTTCATGGCTTCGTACTCGACGTCAGCCTCGGCCAGCAGCACGTTCATGTGCCCAGGCATGCGGCCGGCCACTGGATGGATGGCGTACTTGACCTCCACGCCCTTAGCCTCCAGCAGCGAGGCCATCTCCATAACAGCGTGCTGGGCCTGGGCGACGGCCAGACCGTAGCCGGGGACCACGATCACCTGGTTGGCGTAGGCCATTTGGATCGCGGCGTCTGCAGCGCTGGTCGCTTTCACGGTGCCTTGGGCGCCACCGGCCGCGGCAACCCCTCCGTCGTCGCCTCCGAACGAACCGAACACAATCGCCGGGATGGACCGGTTCATCGCCACAGCCATCAAGTTGGTCAGGATCGATCCCGACGCGCCGACGATCATTCCCGCAACGATCATCGCGGTGTTGTTCAGCGCTAAGCCCGCTGCGGCAGCAGACAACCCGGTCAACGCATTGAGTAGCGAGATGACCACGGGCATGTCAGCGCCCCCGATCGGAAACACCACGAACAGCCCGATGGTTCCGGCCAGCACCAAAACCACCACGATCGTCCAGGGCGGGCTACCCTTTCCGGCGCTCAGCCCGATGCAGCAGCACCACATTGGCCGCCTGAAATAGCTTCGCCGACTTGACCAATGCCTTTTCGAGGTTCTTGGGGATCGATTCCTGCAGCTTGAGGAACGCCACCAGCGAGCCCCAGAAGGACACCGAGCCGATGATCGCGGCGAACAGCGACCCCACCACCAGTGCGACCGTCGGCGTCTGCTCAGGGGTGAAGTGGGCGAAACCGTCGGTCTCGATGAACTCGGCCCACGCGATCAAGGCGACCGTACCGCCACCCACTCCGTTGAACAGCGCCACCAATTGCGGCATCGCCGTCATCTTGGTTTTCTGAGCCGGCGGCACACCGAGGATCACGCCGATGGCCAGGCCGGCCACAATCAACACCCAGTTGATCGCCGCGGTGTCGCGCACGTGGATGAGGGTGGCCACCACGGCGATACCCATACCGGTCGCGGCGATCCAGTTGCCGCGCACCGCGGTCTTGGGCCCGGTCAGCCCGGACAGACCCAGAATGATCAGGCCAAAGGCGCCGATGTAGAGCACGCTGACGCCGTAGTTGATCGTCACCGCGTTCACTTGTCGACCGCCTCAGTTTTCACGGGTTCACGTTTCTTGCCCTTGAACATGCCCAACATTCGGTCGGTGACCAGGAACCCGCCAATGACGTTGAGTGTGCCGAAGACCAGCGCCACGAAGGCGATGGTGCGAACCCCCCATCCCGCGTCGGCTGGCAGGCCGCCGAGCACGACCAATGCACCGAGCACGACGATGCCGTGAATGGCGTTGGTGCCGGACATCAGCGGGGTGTGCAAGGTGTTGGGCACCTTGGAGATCACGGCGAAACCGACGAATCCGGCAAGCACCAGGATTGCGAGGTTGGCCAATAGTTGGTCGTACATGGTCAGTTCTCCTCGCGGGTTACGCAGGCGCCTGCGACTACCTCGTCGTCGAAGTCCGGCGCGAGCACGCCGTCAATGATCAACAACTCCAGTAGCGCAGTCACGTTCTTGGAGTAGAGCTCGCTGGAATGCTCGGGCATCGTGGCCGGCAGGTTCAGCGGCGAGGCGATCGTGACGCCATGTTTGACGACGGTCCGGCCTGGCTCGGTCAGCTCACAATTGCCTCCCGTCTCACCGGCCAGATCTACCACCACGCTGCCCGCCCTCATCCCCTCTACTGCGGCAGCCGTCACCAACCGCGGCGCCGGGCGCCCCGGCACGAGGGCTGTAGTAATTACCACGTCGAACCCGGTGATGGCCTGCTCCAACTGCCTCTGCTGTTGCGCACGCTCGTCCTCGGACAACTCTCGTGCGTATCCGCCCTCACCGGCGGCAACCACGTCGCTCCCATCCAGGTTCAACCATTGCGCCCCCACCGATCGGACCTGATCGGCCACCTCCGGGCGCACGTCGTAGCCGGTCGTGCGACCACCCAGGCGCTTGGCGGTGGCCAGTGCCTGCAGCCCCGCCACTCCTACTCCGAGTACGAGTACCGAAGCCGGCTTTACCGTGCCGGCGGCCGTCGTCAACATCGGGAAGAAACGCGTCGACTCCGAGGCCGCTAACACCACGGCCTTGTAGCCGGCCACATTTGCTTGCGACGAGAGCGCGTCCATCACCTGGGCCCGCGAGATGCGCGGGATCGCCTCCAGCGCAAAGGCCTGTACACCTGCCTGTTTGAGCGCCCCGATCTGGTTGTCGGAGTTACGCGGGGCCAGGAATCCGACAAGCGTCTGGCCGGTGCGCAGCTTGGCAACCTCCTCGGGAGTGGGCGGAGCCACCTTGACCACCACGTCCGCAGACCAGGCATCACCGATGCTGGCACCGGCGTCGGTATAGAGGTCATCGGGCAGCAGGGCGCGTTCGCCGGCACCTGACTCCACGACGACGTCTATCGCGTTCTTAAGCAGTGCGGCCGCTGCCTTGGGTACCAGGGCGACGCGGCGCTCGTCGGCGCCGGACTCGGCAACAACTCCGACCGTCACCGTCCTCGTATCCCGAGGGCGGGCGGCGGATTCGACTTCTGTCATGGCGACTTAAATCTCTTCTGTCGTATTACTGGTGTCTCGCCGCGCGGGGCATCCGCGCGGATGCGCTGTGTGATGAGCCACCATAACCGGTGAGCTCACCGGCTTGCCGACCTCCTCAAGCCCTTCGATCGATTCCCCGGTAGGCGGATCCGGCCCGAGCGCCCCAGCGGGACCGAGTGTCATATCGTGACGTGCATGGACTTCGCGATGTCGGCCAAGGCGCAGGACCACCACGAGCGGTTGACCGACTTCATGACCGAGTTCGTGTTTCCCGCCGAGGAGCCCTACCACGCATTCCGTCTGCAGGCCGGAGCTGACGACCACACCGTTCCGCCGGTGGTCGAAGAACTCAAGGCGAAGGCCAGGGAACGCGGCCTGTGGAATCTGTTCCTGCCCTCGGAGTCGGGGCTGACCAATCTGGAGTACGCGCCGCTGGCCGAGCTGTCCGGGTGGAGCATGGAGTTGGCTCCCGAAGCTCTCAACTGTGCCGCTCCCGATACCGGAAACATGGAGACACTTCACCTGTTCGCCACCGCAGAGCAACGCAGACAATGGCTCGAGCCGCTGCTCAATGGTGAGATCCGCAGCGCGTTCGCGATGACCGAGCCCGCGGTGGCTTCAAGCGATGCCCGCAACATCCAGACCACGATGCTGCGCGACGGTGACGACTACGTCATCAACGGCCGCAAGTGGTGGATTTCCGGCGCGGCCGACCCACGCTGCAAGCTCCTCATCGTGATGGGACGCACCAACCCCGATGCGGCCAGCCATCAGCAGCAGTCGATGATCCTCGTCCCCATTGAAACAGCTGGAGTTACAGTCCTTCGGTCGCTGCCGGTGTTCGGCTGGCAGGACCAGCACGGCCACTGCGAGGTCACATTCGACAACGTGCGGGTGCCTGTGGGCAATCTGCTCGACCAGGAAGGCAGCGGTTTCGCGATAGCCCAGGCCCGCCTGGGGCCTGGGCGCATCCACCATTGCATGCGCGCTATCGGTGTGGCTGAGCGCGCGGTGGCGTTGATGGTCGACCGCGTGCAATCGAGGATCGCGTTCGGCAGACCATTGGCCGAGCAGGGTGTCGTGCAGCAACAGATCGCCCAGTCGCGCAACGCGATCGATCAGGCCCGGCTGCTGTGTCACTTGGCCGCCTGGACCATCGATCAGCATGGCAACAAAAGTCACGCCGCCCGCCAGCTGGTCGCTCAAATCAAGGCGGTGGCCCCGCAGATGGCGTGCGACGTGATCGACCGGGCGATCCAGGTACACGGTGCAGCAGGTATGTGCGATGACACCCCGCTGGCCCGGATGTACGGCTGGCATCGCGCGATGCGGTTGTTCGACGGACCCGACGAGGTGCACATGCGGACCATCGCGCGCACCGAGCTCGGCAAGGAGAAGTCCGCTTTCGCTACAGCGGTCACGAGCCGGTGACGTCAGCCGCCGGCAGCCGGCCACCAACGGAACTGTCCGGCGCGTGGAACTTCCGCGATGTCTCTGAACAGACCGGCGTCGCACCTGGCCGGTTCTTTCGTGCCAGTGAGCTGTCCAAGCTCGACGGCGCCGGACGCTCCACGCTGGCGCGCTACGGCATCACCGATGTCGCCGATCTGCGGACCCTGGACGAACTTGAGCGGCATGGCACCGGGCTGGTACCTCCCGGCGTGGACATCCACCACCTGCCGTTCGTGGAGAGCGCCGCCTCCGACGGGGAGTCCCCACATGAGCACGCCTTCAAGCGAGTGATGACCGACAAGCCCGCTACGGAGTCGGTAGAACAGGCCGCGGCGCGGTACATGACCGAGGAGTACATGCGCTTCGCCGCCGCCCCGCTCGCTCAGCGGGCCGTGCACAGAGTGGTGACGCTGCTGGGTTCAGGAAATCGGGTGCTGGCGCACTGCTTCGCGGGCAAGGACCGCACCGGGTTCACTATCGCGGTCGTGTTGGAGGCAGCCGGTGTCGGGCGTGAGGCGATTATGGCCGACTACCTACGCAGCAACGCCGCGGTACCACAGCTGCGCGAGAGCATCCTGGCCGCCCTCCGCGAGCGGGCTGCCCAGGTCCCCGAGTTGTTGGATGTCGCCGAAGCCAGGCTTACCGACTCGGTGCTGGGCGTACGCGAGGAATACCTCGATTCTGCGCGTCGCGCCCTGGACGACGAGTTCGGCTCGCTAGGTGAATACCTCCAGGGGGCAGGGATCACCGACCGGGACCTCGCCCGCTTGCGCG
>JBMYXJ010000030.1:0-12531 GCA_049608285.1 Mycobacterium sp.
TCCGCCAACCCAAGCGCCCTTCGGCATAGTCGAAGTACTGATCAAGCGGACCCGTGTACACCACCGGGGCCGCAGGGTTGGCGGCCCGCAGTTGATCCTTGACGTCGAACCAGTCTGTCCCAAGCCGCACTTCGATGCCGTCATCGGCGGCCATGTTTTCCAGCCACGCCGTGTAGCCCTGGACTGGAAGACCTTCGTAGGTGTCGTTGAAGTAGCGATTGTCGAAGGTGTAGCGGACCGGAAGCCGACTTATCACCGAAGCCGGAAGATCGGCGGGATCTGTCTGCCACTGTTTAGCTGTATATCCCTTGACGAACGCCTCGTACAAGGGTCGGCCGATCAGCGAGATGGCCTTCTGTTCGAGATTCTGCGCATCCGCGGTGTCGATCTCGCTCGCCTGGTCCCTGATCAGCGCCCGCGCCTCGTCCGGCGTGAAGTACCGGCCGAAGAACTGGCTGACCAGGCCCAGGCCCATCGGAAACTGGTAGGACTGACCGTTGTGTAGCGCGAACACCCGGTGCTGATACCCGGTGAACTCGGTGAACTGTCGAACGTAGTCCCACACCTTTTGGTTACTGGTGTGGAAGAGGTGTGCGCCGTAGCGGTGCACTTCGATGCCGGTCTCGGGCTCGGGTTCGGAGTACGCGTTGCCACCGATGTGCGGGCGCCGCTCAAGCACAAGGACTCGCTTGCCCAATTGCGTCGCCACACGCTCGGCGATCGTCAGCCCGAAGAACCCAGAGCCGACGACGAAGAGGTCGAAGTTGTCGCCGTCGGGCTGGGGGTACCTCCCGCTCGCGGGGGAGAGCGAAGCGCCCCGGGAAGAAGAATCGGCGGGCGGGAGCGAAGCAACCCGGGGATCTGGAGAGATCATCGGCAGCAAGGGTATCCGACCTGGACCGCCAGACCCGAGTTGGCTGAGCCGCGCAGGTCGCGGTTTGCTCACGATTCCATATCGCCACTCTGGTAACACCAGTCACATACGTACCATCGACTACGAGCGAAGAACCAAGCCCTGCTAGCCGCACTAGGTAGCCGATTTTCTACGTTGCCGATTTTCTACGTCCATGTATTGAGGAGACTTCCGTGCCGAATCGACGTCGACGCCGGCTCTCGACAGCCTTGAGCGCAGCCGCCGCCCTGGCAGTCGCGGGCCCAGTGGCACTTGTTGCCGTTGCCGAACTATCCGCGGCACCCGAGAGCGAACCCCAACACCGGGAGTTCGTGCAGGCCACCAGCATCCTCGATCTACCGGGGGAGATAATGACGGCCCTCTCGCAAGGGCTGTCGCAGTTCGGCATCAACCTGCCGCCGATGCCGACGGGCTCGCTGACCGGTTCCGAGACGACGGCGCCGAGCCTGGGACTGCCCGGGCTCACCACAGCGCCATCACTGACCGACCCTGGCCTGGCCAATCCAGCGCTCACCAACCCTGCGCTGACCAGCCCAACCGGAGCGCTACCAACCTTGACAACTCCTGACCTGCCGTCCGTGACGACACCGTCATTGACCACCCCCGGGCTCACCGTGCCGGGCGTGAGCACACCTGGCCTGACCACACCATCGCTGACCACTCCCGGACTCACCGTGCCGAGTCTGACCACACCCGGTCTGACCACACCGAGTCTGACCACATCGCCCGCGCTGGGAGCTGCCCCGCTCTCCACCACCGGCCTACCCACCGGCGGCGAGATCCCGATATCCGCACCGATCGGCCTGGATCCCGCTCTCGGCGGGTACCCGATCCTCGGCGATCCGTCACTAGCCGCCCCGGCTTCCGCCAGCGGTGGTCTGCTCGGCGATCTGAGCGCCGCCGCTAATCAGCTGGGTGCCGGCGAAGTCATCGACCTGCTCAAGGGACTCATCATGCCGGCCATCATGCAGGCGGCCAACCCGGCCGAGGCCGCGCCCCTTGCAGCCGCATCCGCCGAGGTTGCGACGGCTTCTGCAGACGTTGGGGCGGCTGAAGCCCCGCTCGGAGCAGCTGAAGCGGTGCCCGCCGAGACCGGTGAGTAATCCCCGCATCACCAACTAGTCCTGCCCCTGAACGGCACCGCAGAAGCATGAGCATGCTCTGCGGTGCCGTTGCAGATGCCGGCAGTCCTGTTTCGCCAGCGAAACAGCCGTGTCGAAACAGCCGTATCATCTGCCACATACGTAACATTAGCCCGTGCTGTATCGCCGCCCCGCCTCGTTGATCCTGTTTGCCGCGCTGGTGGCAACAGTCGTCCTGCCCTGGGCGCTCACCGACGTGCCCAGCGATGACCGCCGACCAGGCGCCGAACGCCCCCAGATAGTTCACCAGCAGCTGGCCGGGCTGCCCGGCGGCGAGACGATCCGGGAGATCCACCAGGACACCCCGTTCTCGATGGTCGCGTTGACCTCGCAGGACCTCACCGACACCACCGCCCGAGTGCGCGCCAAGAAGAACGACGGATCCTGGGGCCCCTGGTATGAAGCCGAGCAACTCGAGGGTGTCGGCCCTGACCAGCCCGGACGGGGCGGCTTGCGAGGTACCACTCCTGTTTTCGTGGGACGCACCACCACCGTGCAGATCGCCGTGACCCGCCCCGCCGATGCGCCGCCCACCAACCCGGCCGAAACAGAACCTCCCCACGCAGACGATGACAGGCCGGCGTTGGGCTATGTGCCCGCCAATGTCGAGCAGCCGTTCGGGCAGAACATCACCGCAGTACTGATCAGCCCCCCGGAGGCCCCAGCGGACTTGCTGCCGTTGCCAAACGCTGCTCTCCCGCCCGGGCAACCGCCACACATCATCAATCGCGCCCAGTGGGGCGCAGACGAAGGACTTCGTTGCGGCGCCCCCCGCTACGACAACAAGATTCAGGCGGGCGTTGTGCACCACACCGCCGGTAGCAACGAGTACGCGCCCGGCGACTCGGCGGGGATAGTCAGATCGATCTACGAATATCACACCCTCACACTCGGCTGGTGCGACATCGCCTACAACGCCATGGTCGACAAGTACGGGCAGGTCTTCGAGGGCCGCGCCGGCGGCATGACCCGACCGGTTGAAGGCGCACACACCGGCGGCTTCAACAACAACACCTGGGGTGCGGCCATGCTCGGAAACTTCGACGCGGTTCCGCCTACCCCGATCCAGCTACGCACCACGGCAAGACTTCTCGGCTGGGTGCTGGGCCAAGCGGGAGTGGACCCCCTTGGCGCGGTCGTCCTGCCCTCCGAAGGCGGCCCGTTCACCAAATTCCCGTTCGGGTCTTCGCCCACACTCCCGACGATCTTCACCCATCGCGATGTCGGCAACACCGAGTGCCCGGGCAATGCCGCCTACGCGTTGATGGGCCAGATCCGCCACACCGCTGCGCGATTCAACGACCCGCCAGGAGCCGAGCAACTGGCTGAATTGCTACGCGGCGGTGCGATCTTCGCAAAATGGGAATCGTTGGGCGGCATGGACAGCTACCTGGGCAGGCCCACGTCGCCCGAAGCCGCCGGGGAGGGCTCGACGCGCTATGCCACCTTCGAACGGGGCGCAATCTACTGGTCTCCCGAGAGCGGAGCCCAACCCGTCACCGGCGAGCTCTACAAAGCGTGGGGCTCGCTCGGCTTCGAGCGCGGCGCGTTGGGTCTACCGACTAGTTCCGAGATCCCTGAGCCGCTGTGGATCGTGCAGAACTTTCAGCACGGCACCCTGAACTTCGAATACGGAACCGGCACCGTGACTCGCGTGATCGACGGCGTCCCGGTCGAATTGCCTCCAACAGCACCCGACCTCGCCCCGATCCAGCTCGAACGCTTTACCCCGCCGATCAACCCGATCTAACCCGTTCAGGGCCACCAGCGCTCGAGTACTTGGGCCACACCGTCCTGCGCGTTGGTACCCGTAACCTCATCCGCGGCGGCAATCGCGTCGGGGTGGGCATTGCCCATCGCCACACCCAGACCCGCCCATCCCAGCATCGGGATGTCGTTGGGCATGTCGCCGAACGCGACAACGTCTGCGGCGCTGAGCCCTTGCCTCCGGGCGAGCTGCTCGACACCGGTGGCCTTGCTGACCCCCAGCGACATGATCTCCACCAATCCGTTGTTGGTCGAGTAGGTGATGTCCCCGTTGATCCCGACATGCTTGGATAGCTCAGCGACCATGTCCGCGCTGCGAGCTCCCGGCTTGCGGATCAGGAGCTTGACCGCGGGCGCGCTGAGCAAGTCCTCAATAGACACCTCGGTGTTATCGGGATTGAGCCACGCGTGCTCGTATCCTGGCGAGCTGACGAACTGGGGAGTAGCCGTGTCGTGCGCGCCGCGGCCCACCCGCTCGACAGCCAGACCCGCACCGGGGATCACCCGGGTGGCTACCTCGGCCAGGTCGCCGAGAATATCTGCCGACAGGGTGCTGGCCGAGACGATGCGATCCTCGGCCGAATCGTAGATCACAGCACCGTTGGCGCACACCGCCATTGGGGCAAACCCCAGCTGGTCGATGATCGGGCGGATCCATCGCGGCGGACGTCCGGTTGCAAGCACGAACTGTGCACCGGCGTCGACGAGGGCCCGCGCGGCGACGCGGTTCCGCGAGCTGACGTTCTCGTCCTCGTCGAGGAGCGTGCCGTCTACATCGGTGGCGATCAAGGCCGGCTTCTGCCTATCGCTCCCCCCAGATGACGTCATGCGCGATCGATCCGCCGGCGGGCTCGCTGCGCCAATTCCGCCTCGTCGAGGCGTTTGGCCTCAGCCGGCGTCGGTGCGGCACCTCCCAGACGCTGCGGCACCCAGAACTGCCCCGCCGGGCGCGGATACCTGGCCTGCACACCGTGGAGCAATTGGGTCATCTCCAATCGCAGAGCGGCGAGGTGTTCGGCGGCGGTGCCGTTCGGTGCAATGCTCTCACCGATCGCCACGGTGATAGGCGTCTTGTTGTACCCCAGCGATCTTGGATGATCCTTCGTCCATAGACGTTGCGCTCCCCACACGATCAACGGAACTATCGGTACCTGCGCCTCCAGCGCCATCCGCACCGCACCGGACTTGAACTCCTTGAGCTCGAAGCTCCGGCTAATGGTCGCTTCCGGGTACACGCCGACCAGCTCACCGCGCCGTAACGAGTCCACACCGACGGCGTAAGCTGCCGCACCGGCTTTCCGATCCACGGTGATGGTGCCGGTGTGACGGATGAGCCAACCGACCGGCTTCACCTCGCCCATCTCCGCCTTGATCATGAAACGCATGCGACGCCCGCGGCGGTTGGCGGCCAGTGCCGCCGGCAGGAAGTCTACGTAGCTGGTGTGGTTGATCGCGACGACAGCGCCGCCGGCGGCCGGGATGCGTTCGCTTCCGTGATAGGTGATTCGCGCCCCGGTGGCTCGAGCCGCCAGTTTCGCCGCGATTTCGAGCGTACGGAAAACCGGTTCCATATGACTTACCCCGGCGCCTCGGCAGATCCGTTGTCCAGCTCGGGTGCCGCGGTGCGGCGGGCAGCCTTGGCTGCCGCTTCGTCGGCATCCATCCGATTGGCCTCGGCCAGTGTCGGGGCGCCGCCACCCAGGCGGTTCGGCACCCAGAACTCGCCGGCAGGATGCTCTCCGTAGCTGTCCTGCACTTGTTCGAGCAGGTGCTGCATGCGCGAGTGCAGCAGCGCAGTCAGTTCGGTCGGGGGCAGCGTCGGCTCTATGGGCGTGCCGACCGCGATCGAGATGGGGACTTTGGGACGCCACAGTTTCTTGGGATGTCCCTTGGTCCAGATGCGCTGCGCACCCCACACGATGTGCGGCACGATCGGGACACCCGCAGCGATCGCCATCCGAGCGGCACCCGACTTAAACTGCTTGATTTCAAAACTACGACTGATCGTGGCCTCGGGATAAACACCGACGAACTCGCCGTCCTTCAGCTTCTGGCAGGCCTGTTCGAAGGAGCCCGCTCCGCTGTTTCTGTCCACCTCGATGTGCCGCATGCCGCGCATCAGCGGGCCGGTTGCCTTGTGGTCGAAGACCTCTTTCTTCGCCATGAACCGCACTTTGCGGCCGAGGTGTTGTCGATAGGCGGGCAGTCCGGCGAACGTGAAGTCAAAGTAACTGGTGTGGTTGATGGCGATCACCGCCCCACCTGTGCGCGGCAAGTTCTCGACGCCGGTGACGGTGAACTTGAGGCCCTGTACCCGCCAGGCAAGCCGGGCGAGCTGGATGGCTGTGCCATATACCGGTTCCACAGCTGCCAGCGTAGTGCGCGCAACGATCCGTACACAGGCACTTAGGAAGGTAGTGAGCGTACCGGGCTCGCTGGAACGGCGGGCCCGTCGCGCCCCGCTAAGCTGAACGACGAACGCGTAGGCAGCAGAAGGGATATCTGTGCAGGTCACTAGCATTGGGCACGCGGGTTTCCGCATCGATACCGAGTCCGGAAGCATCTTGTGCGACCCATGGGTCAACCCGGCGTACTTCGCCTCGTGGTTCCCATTCCCCGACAACAGCACGCTGGACTGGCCAGCCCTCGGTGAGGTGGATTATCTCTACGTCTCCCACCTGCACAAGGACCACTTCGACCCGCAGAACCTGCGTGAACACGTCAATAAGGACGCCGTCGTTCTGCTGCCGGACTTCCCCGTGCCCGACCTGCAGCGTGAGCTCCAGAAACTGGGATTTCACCGGTTCCTCGAAACGACTGACTCCGTCAAGCACCGGGTAAGCGGCCCCAAGGGCGACCTGGACGTGATGATCATCTCGCTGCGCGCTCCTGCCGACGGGCCGATCGGCGACTCAGGCCTGGTGGTATCCGATGGCGTCACCACCCTGTTCAACATGAACGATTCGCGCCCGGTTGATCTTGACGTCCTCAGAGCCGACTTCGGTCAGATCGACGTACACATGCTGCAGTTCTCCGGGGCGATCTGGTTTCCGATGGTCTACGACATGCCCGTCCGAGCCAAGAGGACGTTCGGAACCCAGAAACGCCAGCGCGGAATGGATCGCTGCCGGGAGTACATCAAGCAGGTCGGCGCAACCTGGGTAATCCCATCAGCCGGCCCGCCCTGCTTTCTCGACGACGAGCTTCGCGACCTCAACGACGACCACGGCGATCCGGGCAACATCTTCCCCGACCAGGCGGTCTTCCTGGACCAGCTGCAGACGCACGGCCATGACGGCGGGCTATTGATGATCCCGGGAACGTCTGCTGATTTCGCCGGTTCACAATTGAATTCGCTCACCCACCCGCTCCCGGACGACGAGGTGCATTCGATCTTCACCTCCGGCAAGGCCGACTACATAGACCAGTACGCCCAGCGGATGGCACCGGTGCTTGCGGCCGAGAAGTCCGGTTGGGCACCTGCAAACGGGGAGCCGTTACTGGAGCCGTTGCGTGAGCTGTTCGAACCGATCATGGCGGCCAGCGATCAGATATGCGACGGCGTCGGCTACCCCGTCGAGATACGCATGGGACCCGAGACCGTCGTTCTGGACTTTCCGAAACGTACTGTGCGTGAAGTAATTCCCGATGAGACCTTCCGTTACGGTTTCGCGATCGCACCCGAGTTGGTCCGGACGGTCCTACGTGACCAGGAGCCCGATTGGGTGAACACGGTTTTCCTGTCCACACGATTCAAAGCCTGGCGCGTTGGCGGCTACAACGAGTACCTGTACACGTTCTTCAAGTGCCTCACTGACGAGCGGATCGCCTACGCCGACGGCTGGTTCGCCGAGACGCACGATGATTGCGCATCAATCACGCTGGACGGCTGGGAGATTCAGCGACGCTGTCCACATCTGAAGGCTGATCTATCGAAGTTCGGCCTGGTCGAGGGAACAACGTTGACGTGCAACCTCCATGGGTGGCAATGGAACCTGCAAAATGGTAAGTGCCTGACCACAAAAGGTCACCAACTACGGTCGGCGAAACTATGAACGCCCCGCAGCGATTCTACGACGACGGCCTGATACAGCTGGACCAAGAGGCCCTAACACTGCGTCGCTACCACTTTCCGTCGGGTACGTCGAAGATCATCCGGCTGCGCGACATCCGTGGCTACCGCATCAGTCCACTAGGCCTGTTCATGCAGCGGTTCCGTCTCTGGGGAACCTCGGATCTAAGGCGCTGGCTACCGCTCGACACGCGACGGCCGCTGAAGTCAACGTTGGTCACCCTCGATGTGCCCGGGATGTACCCGGATCCCGCGTGCACCCCAGAGCATCCCGAGCAGTTCGTCGAACTGCTCGAGGACCTGCTGGAGCAGTGCCGTTAGCGGCCGTCACCGCTCACGCAAGATGCTGGCCTCCAGAATCCGCTGAAGCTGACGCATGGTCATACGGCCAGCCGCGGTGACTACCCGCCCGATCGCGCTCGGCGGCATAGGCTCGCGCACCCGCACCTCGTCACCGACCCGCACCACTCCAGCGGTGGCCACGTCTGCGTAGACGCCGAGGAACCTCTCCGTGCACTCGGCCAACCTGCGGTTCAGCGTGCGGTCGGGTTCGAGTCCGGGTTGGCCGCGCGTGGGCACCACGCATCGGATGGTCTGGTTGGTGATCTGCAACGCCACCGAGCCGAGCTCGACATCACTGCCGACCCAACCGGCCTCAGGATACCCGCCGGCCGGTTGGTCCAGCGCGACCAGCACGTTAGGCCGAAAGCGGCGCACATCGTAGGGCACGTGCTGGGTGCTCGTGCCGGCGGACAACGTTGCCAGACTGTGGGTAGTCAGCACATGCACCGGGCTCAGATCCACGAACGTGCCTGGTGGCGTTCCGTACCGGGCCAGGGTCAGCACCTGCTTGGTAGAAAAAATCGACGACGTGTCCGGCAAAGTTTCAGAACTGGAAAGCCCGAAGTCGCGACGCACTTCGCTCGCCGAATAGTTGGCGCGGGCCTGTCGGGCTGACAACCGGTGCAGGCTGGTGTCGTCGAGCGGAGGCAAAGCGGTCAACTGCACATCGCGGCGAAGTAACTCCGACAAGGCAGCGTCGAGTTCGTCTCCAGTGCTGGATAATTCCTTGTCATCGGGCATCGTGACGATCACTTCCGGCGCATGGCCCGGACCCGCGTCCGGCCCCGGGTCAATCGCATACCGCGCCGAACATCCCAGCAGCGCAGGTGCTTTTCGTGCCGATACGGTGAGGTTCTGCGCAAGGTCGCGCACCGCCCACAGCCGGTCGGCATGCACCCCGCGGCGGTCGATGCGCAGCTGGTCAACGCGGGTGCCGCCCATCGATTTGACTGGGAAACGCCAGAGCTGAGCCACCGACCCATTCATGTCTGGTCCGAACCCGAGACAGTCTGCCGCAACTCTGAATACGCATCGCTTTCGGTGTCGTACACGCGCACTATGGCCTGGTCGCCTGGCTGCAGGTAGGTCGACTCACCCAGTGGGGTATACCTGGTGGCGCCGATACCGACCAGCAGTTTCGTCGGGCGCCCACTGGCGACCATCAGAGCACCGACATCCTCCAACGGAGTCTCTGCCGAACCCTTCTGGTTGGCCAGTCGCTCGACTATCCAGTCCAGCAAGACCTCTCCGTAATACGAATAGCCCAGCAGTGGACTATCCACTCCGTACTCGTGTTCCTGACCGCCGGCGGTGCGCAGATGACAGAGCAGTCGCAGGGTGGCGGTGGGACCATCGGGAGTGAGATCGCTGATCTCGAAAAACTTCTGCGCCACGCCTTTCGACTCCGGACCCCAGTTTTTCTTGTCGCTGATCTTGGCTGCGTTCGGACGCCTGATCGAGCAATCGTTGAACGCGCCCAGAGCAAACGGCTGCAATGACGACACAGTGTCACCCACCCACCTAACCTCACAGGCCAGTCCGACCTCGGGCTCGATCTGCAGGTTCCACGGGGCATCGAGCGTCTCAGGGCTTTTGGGCAGCTTGATTGCATCGCACGACAATGGGAACCCACCCAGGAAGCTGTCGTACCCCGGTGCGTACCAAGGGAAGATTCCCTTGGGGGCGGCCCCCTGGGAGGCCACGTTCACGAAGTCGGCGGCCTCCCCCGCCTGCTCCAGATGGCCAGCGAAGTTACCGGCAACGCCGAATCCGAACCAGGTCCGTAGTTCGTCAAAATCCAGTTCGATCATGATTTCCTCACAGGTTCGAGTACCGAAACTCCGACATAGGGCACCAAAGACTGTGGCACGCGCACACTCCCGTCCGGTTGCTGATGATTCTCCAGAATCGCCACCAACCAGCGGGTCGTGGCCAGTGTCCCGTTCACCGTTGCGGCTATCTGCGGCTTGCCGTTCTCGTCCCGGTACCGCACTGCCAGCCGACGAGCCTGGAAGGTGGTGCAGTTCGAAGTCGAAGTCAACTCTCGATATGTGCCCTGCGAAGGTACCCACGCCTCGCAATCGAATTTGCGCGCGGCCGACGACCCGAGGTCCCCCGCGGCGACGTCGATCACTCGGTAGGGCACCTCGATGTGGGCGAGCATCTCACGCTGCCAACTCAACAGGCGCTCGTGTTCCGCCTCGGCTTCCTCGGGCTTGCAATAGACGAATCCTTCGACCTTGTCGAACTGATGCACGCGGATGATGCCTCGGGTGTCCTTACCGTAAGTGCCCGCCTCCCGCCGGAAGCAGGACGACCAGCCCGCATAATGCTTCGGCCCCTGTGACAGATCGAGGATCTCGTTGGCGTGGAAGCCAGCCAAGGGCACTTCCGAGGTTCCGACGAGGTAAAGATCATCGCCCTCCACCCGATAAACTTCATCCGAGTGGGCACCCAGGAAACCTGTACCTGCCATCACTTCTGGACGAACCAGCACCGGCGGAATGATCAGCGTGGAGCCGTTGTCTACCGCGACGCGCACCGCGAGCTGGAACAGTCCGAGTTGCAGCAGCGCACCAACACCGGTGAGGAAGTAGAACCGGGACCCGGCCACCTTCGCCCCCCGTTCCATGTCGATCAACCCCAGTGACTCGCCCAGTTCAAGGTGATCCTTGGGATTCTCGATGGCTGGCGGCTCTCCCACTGTGTCCAGCACAACAAAATCGTCTTCCCCGCCCGCGGGGACCCCGCCGATGATGACATTCGAGATCGCCATATGAGCGGCGGCGAAGGATTTCTCAGCGGCAGCCTGGGCCGACTCGGCGGCCTTGACCCGTTCGGCCAGTCCCTTGGCCCCGGCCAGCAGGGCCTCGCGTTCGTCGGCGGCAGCCTTGCCAATCCGCTTGCTGGCCGCCTTCTGCTCCGCCCGAAGGTTGTCGGCAGCCGAGATCGCAGCCCGCCTCGCGGCGTCGGCCTCGGCGAGCGCGTCGACGAGCCCCGGATCCTCACCGCGGGCCTGTTGCGATGCACGCATCACCTCAGGGTTTTCTCGCAGTAACTTCAGGTCGATCACGCGCAAAACCCTACGTGGTGGGCAAAAGGGACAACACAACCGCATAACGCCACAACTGCATCACTTGTCACAGCACCTGAATCGCCTGTCACAATGGAGCGAATGTCGCAGGCACCCGAACACTCTGAGGGGGGCTCGACGCCAACCACAACTCTGTGGCGGCGGAGCCTCCAGGCTGACTCGACTCGCCGCGCCCTAGCGCTCACCGCTCTGGGCGGCCTGCTGATCGCGGGGTTGCTCACCGCGCTCCCCCAGTCGGATCTGACCGGCCACCGCACCGCTAACGCGATCTCTCTCGGTCCCCGAGGCAACGACACTTTTGATCACGCCAAGAGCGGCGACTGCCTCAACTGGCCCGACCGCACACCAGATGCAGCTGAGCTGGTCAATTGCTCCGAAGAGCACCGCTTCGAGGTCGCCGAGTCGGTGGACATGCGCGCCTTCCCCGGCAGCGAGTACGGGCCCGACGCTCAACCCCCGTCCGCGACGCGGATCCAGCAGATTAGCCAAGAGCAGTGTTCGGCGGCTGTGAAGCGCTATCTGGGGGCGCGCTTCGATCCCAACAGCCGATTCACCGTCAGCATGCTGTGGTCCGGCGACAAGGCCTGGCGACACTCCGGCGAGCGCAGGATGCTCTGTGGGCTGCAGCTGCCGGGCGCCGACAACCAACAGTTGGCGTTCACCGGCGGGGTGGCCGAGGTCGACCAATCCAAGGTCTGGCCGCCAGGCACCTGTCTCGGAATCGACTCGGCCACTAACCAGCCCACCGACATTCCCGTCGATTGCACGGCACCGCATGCCATGGAGGTGACGGGCGCGGTGAACCTGGCAGAGAAATTCCCGGACGGACTTCCACCCGAGTCTGAGCAGGACACTTTCATCAAGGAGTCGTGCACGCGGATGACGGAGGCCTACCTGGCTCCGATCCAGCTACGGAACACGACACTGACGCTGATCTACAGCACCGTTTCGCTACCTAGTTGGGCCGCTGGCAGCCATCAGGTGTCCTGCAGCATCGGCTCGACGCTGGGCAATGGCGGGTGGTCGACGCTACTGAACAGTGCCAAGGGCCCGCTGCTGATCAACGGCCGGCCACCGGTCCCGCCGCCCGATATTCCCGAAGAGCGCCTCAACATGCCGTCGATCCCGATGCCCAACATCCCGGCCAGCCCCCCGCCGCAATCAACCGGCTCGACCGGCTCGACCGGCTCGACCTACAACG
>JBMYXJ010000031.1:0-12519 GCA_049608285.1 Mycobacterium sp.
GCCGGCAGCGTGACCTCAGGGTGATCGCGATGTCCTCCGGATCGATCGAGGGCGCACACAACAGAAAAACCGTCGAGGGCGGGGGCTCCTCGACCACTTTCAGCAGCGCGTTGGCCGCGCCCTCGGTGAGTCGATCGGCGTCCTCGATCACGACGATCTGCCACCGGCCGGTACCCGGCCGCCTCGATGCGATCTGCACAATCGTGCGCATCGCGCCGACTCCGATGGACAATCCCTCCGGTATCGTCCGGCGGACGTCGGCATGCGTGCCGGCCATCGTTGTCGTGCACGCCCGGCACTCGCCACACCCGGGCACGCCGTCCGAAGTGCACTGCAGGGCCGCGGCGAAGCACAGCGCGGCCACCGACCGACCCGACCCGGGCGGCCCGGTGATCAGCCACGCGTGGGTCATCGTGCCGATTGCGCCGTTCGTCTCATCGGAACCCACAGTGTGAGCTGAATCGCCGCGCGCAGCCCGCGCTGCGGCGCTGAGCTCGGACTCCACAGCGTCCTGACCCACCAGACGAGAAAAAACACCGGCCATCGAGATAACAGTAGCGCCGCGAACCGACACGTCCGCCCGAGGCGCCCCTCGCCGTCAGTCAATCCCGATACGGTTATCCCATGGTGGCCAACGCGATCAAGAACGGGCGAATCAGCCCATTCCTCCGCTGGGTCGCACACACTCCGTGGCCGGTATTCACGCTGGGCATGCTGCAGGCCGACGTCATCGGCGCCATGCTGGTCCTCGGCTTCCTGCGTTTCGGCTTGCCGAGCCATCACCGCGTCCAGTTGCAGGACCTACCCACCGCCAACCTGGTGGGCTTCCTTGTCTACCTAGTCGTGTCGTTCACCTGCGCGGCGTACGTGACGCTGCGCATGCTCGTTCCCGTCGTGCGCTGGCAGCGCCGCGACATGCTGCTCGCCGATCGCGACCCGGCCGACACCGAAGCGGCCCGTATCCGGGCGCTGAAGATGCCCTTCTACCGTTCGGTGATCAGCGCCGTCACCTGGTTATTGGGGTCGGTAGTGTTCATCGTCGCCATCTGGCCAGTGGCCAGCACTTCTGCACCCGTGGTTGCCCTGGCTACCCTGCTGGGCGCCACCGCCACTTCGATCGTCGGCTATCTGCAATCCGAACGTGTCCTTCGACCGGTGGCCGTTGCCGCTCTGCGCAGCGGCGTGCCGGAGAGTTTCCGGGCGCCCGGCGTGGTCCTGCGCCAGGTGCTGACCTGGGGGCTTTCCACCGGTGTGCCGGTGCTGGCGATTGTGATCGCATTAGTGGCCAGCAAGTTCGCGATCCTCACCGCACCCGCCGAACAGCTCACCGCGACGGTCCTGCTCCTGGCGGTCGCCGCCCTTCTGATCGGGCTAGCAAGCACCGTGTTGGTCGCGATGTCGATAGCGGACCCGCTGCGCCAGCTGCGCTGGGCACTCGGCGAAGTGCAACGCGGAAACTTCAACGCCCACATGCAGATCTACGACGCCAGCGAGCTCGGACTGCTGCAGTCGGGGTTCAACGACATGGTGCGCGACCTAGCTGAGCGGCAGCGATTACGTGACCTGTTCGGCCGCTACGTCGGCGAGGACGTCGCGCGACGTGCGCTCGAACGAGGCACCGAACTCGGCGGCCGGGAGCGCGAAGTGGCCGTGCTGTTCGTCGACCTGGTCGGCTCGACCCAACTGGCAGCGACTCGCCCGGCCGCCGAAGTCGTCAGCCTGCTCAACGACTTCTTCCGCGTTGTCGTCGACACCGTCAACCGGCACGGTGGTTTCGTCAACAAGTTCCAGGGAGACGCTGCCCTGGCCATATTCGGGGCGCCGATCGAGCACCCCAACGCCTCCGGAGCAGCGCTGGCTGCATCCCGCGAACTGCACGACGGCCTCATCGAGGTACTCGGGGAGAGCGAATTCGGTATTGGCGTGTCCGCGGGGCGGGCCATCGCCGGCCACATCGGCGCCCAGGCCCGGTTCGAGTACACAGTCATCGGTGACCCGGTGAACGAGGCTGCACGCCTGACCGAGTTGGCGAAGCTGGAAGAAGGACACGTCCTGGCGTCAGCGATAGCCGTCCGCGGCGCCCTGGACTCCGAAGCACTGTGTTGGAACGTCGCCGAGACCGTCGAGCTACGCGGACGCACCGAGCCGACACAGTTGGCCCGCCCGGTGAACCTGGCCACGGTCGAGGAGACAAGCTAGGTGGACCGGCGCACCTAGCTTTTCTTGGCGGCTTTCTTCGCCGCTTTCTTGACGGCTTTCTTCGCCGCTTTCTTGGCGGCTTTCTTGGCAGGTTTCTTTGCCGACTTCTTGACCGGACCCCGAGCCCGCCGGTCGGCCAATAGCTCAGAGGCTCGGTCATCGGTGATGGACAGCACATCATCACCCTTGCGCAGACTGGCGTTGGTCTCGCCGTCAGTCACGTAGGGCCCGAACCGCCCGTCCTTGACAACCATCGGCTTGCCGGTGGAGGGGTCGTTGCCCAACTCCCGCAACGGCGGGGCTGCCGCCCCCTGCCTACCACGGCGCTTGGGCTCGGCGTATATCTTCAGCGCCTCATCCAGCGTGATGGTGAACATCTGCTCCTCGGTGGCCAGCGAGCGAGAGTCGGTGCCGCGCTTGAGGTATGGACCATATCGCCCGTTCTGGGCGGTGACCTCTTCATTATTGGCAGGGTCGACACCGACCACCCGGGGCAAAGACAGCAGCTTGAGCGCATCCTCGAGCGTCACCGTCTCGAGATCCATCGTGCGCAGAAGCGAGCCGGTGCGCGGCTTGGGGCCGGTCGGCTTCTTCCCCTTCTTCGCAGGAGCTCCAGCAGTGCCACCGTCATCGTCCGGCGGCGCCGGCAGCACCTCGGTCACATACGGTCCGTACCGACCGTCCTTGGCGACGATCTTGTGGCCAGACTGGGGATCGAGCCCCAGCTCGCGGCCTTCTTGCGGTGTCGCGAAGGCCTTCTCGGCAAGCTCGAGAGTCAGCTGGTCCGGTGTCAGGTCATCGCTCAGGTTGGCCCGCTGCGGAGTCAGCTCTCCTGGGTTCTCGGGATCATTGGCGACCATCCGCTCGAGATACGGGCCGTTACGGCCGACGCGGACGTTGATCGCGCGGCCCTGGTCGTCGTCAAAGAGCTTGATGGAGTTGACCAGCCGGGCGTCGATCTCTTCGAGGTTGCCGCCGACGAGTTTCTTGAGCCCGCCCGCACGCGCGATCGAGCCCTCGACACCGTAATCGCCTCCGAAGTAGAAGTTGTTGAGCCAGTTGGACCTTCGCTGAGTGCCGGAGGCAATCTGGTCGAGTTCGTCTTCCATCGCCGCTGTGAAGTCATAGTCGACCAGACGCCCGAAGTGCTGCTCGAGGAGCCCGATGACGGCGAACGCCACCCAAGATGGGACGAGCGCACTGCCTTTCTTGTGCACGTAGCCGCGGTCCTGAATTGTCTTGATGATCGATGAGTAGGTCGAGGGCCGGCCGATGCCGAAATCTTCCAGCATCTTGATCAGCGATGCTTCGGTGTACCGAGCGGGCGGGTTGGTGGTGTGCCCGTCGGCGGTCAGCTGTGCCGCGTCGACCCGCTGCCCCTGGGTCAGGTTCGGTAAGCGGCTCTCGGCGTCGTCGGCCTCTCCGCCGGCCTGTTCGTCCAGGCTCTCCACGTAGGCCTTGAGGAAGCCCGGGAACGTGATGCTGCGACCGCTGGCGTTGAACACCACATCCCTTGAGGGTGCGCCCTCGAGCTGGGAGCTTCCGGCAATGCGCAGTGACAGCGTCGTACCACGGGCATCGGCCATCTGTGAAGCGACGGTGCGCTGCCAGATCAGCTCGTAGAGTCGGAACTCGTCGCTGTCTAGTGCCGAATGCAACTGACCCGGGGTCTGGAACACATCACCTGAGGGGCGAATGGCCTCGTGGGCCTCCTGAGCGTTCTTGACCTTGCGGGTGTACTGCCTCGGCGACGGATGCAGGTATTCGTGACCGTATAACTGGCTGGCCTGGTTACGCGCGGCATCAATAGCGCTGGCCGACAAATTCGTCGAGTCGGTACGCATGTAGGTGATGTAGCCGTTCTCGTAGAGACGTTGCGCAATGCTCATCGTCCGCTCCGAGGAGAATCGCAGCTTGCGACCCGCTTCCTGTTGCAGCGTCGATGTCATAAAGGGCGGGTAGGGCCGACGCGTATAGGGCTTCTGCTCGACAGAGGACACCTGCAGCGCAGCGCCACGCAAGCCCAAGGCCAGGTCCCCCGCCGCCACCTCGTCCAGGACGAGCACCTCGTCGGGTTTCTTGACCGCACCCAGGGAATCGAAATCACGGCCGGTTGCCACCCGCCGCCCATCGACGGTGTTGAGCTTGGCGATGAACTTGGGAGGAGAAGCGGCTGCATCGGACACGCTGGCGTCGAGTTCGGCGGTGACATCCCAGTATCCCGCGCTGTGGAATGCCATTCTCTCGCGTTCCCGCTGCACGATGATGCGGGTCGCGACGGACTGCACCCGGCCTGCCGACAGCTTCGGAGCGACCTTCTTCCACAGCACCGGGCTGACCTCGTAGCCGTAGAGCCGGTCGAGGACGCGCCGAGTCTCCTGGGCATCCACCAGGTCGTTGTCCAGGTCGCGCGGATTGTTGGCGGCCGCGCGGATAGCCGGCTCGGTGATCTCGTGGAACACCATCCTTTTGACCGGTATGCGCGGTTTCAATGTCTGGAGCAGATGCCAGGCGATCGCTTCACCCTCACGGTCACCGTCTGTGGCCAGATAAAGCTCGTCGGCGTTCTTGAGCAGGCCTTTCAGCTCGGTTACAGTGCTCTTCTTATCGGGGCTGACGATATATAGCGGTTCGAAGTCGGCATTGACATTGACTCCGAGGCGCGCCCACGGCTCGGATTTGTACTTCGCAGGAACGTCTGCCGCGACCCTGGGTAGGTCACGGATGTGTCCACGGGATGACTCGACGACGTAGTTGGACCCCAGATATCCCGCGATCTTGCGTGCCTTGGTAGGCGACTCGACAATTACGAGTCGCCGGACGCGGTTCTCGTCAGCCACCTTCGCCTAGCTCCACTTCTTCGGCTGCCAGTCGGGCCGCCGCCATTCGTGCGGCCCGCCCCGGCAACTGACAATTTGGCACCCGCGGCCTGCCGACGCAAACTGGCCCCCGGCCGTGAATGTCGGAAAGGCTGTTATACCTGTGGCCAACACGCCAGCGCTTCGTCACCATCGGGTGGTTCCCCCAAGTTCTCTACCAGGCGCGATAGCCGCCGCCGACCACTGATCCGCAACGCCGGAGTCGTCCCGCGGGTGCCGACCAATGTCGGCGCAATCCCCACCCTCATCATCGCCGACGCGAGCGGCGAATATGTCTCGGGGGCATGCGGGTCCAATCCCAGCAGATAACGGTCCGAATCGGGCTTTCCGGATGCCAGCACCCAGGCCCGCAATTCCCGAGGCCCAGGCAGCCACTGCGGCGGGACGGTCTTGACCGCTCCGCCCGTCCACTCGCCGGCAATCTTGACCAGGCGAGCATCCAACGCGGTGCGGACCAGCGGCGTGCCCTCGTCGGTACTTGCGATCTCAGCGCGCAAACCGGCCTCAGCGATCATCTCGCCCAGCGCCTCGGCGCGCCACAACCGATCCACAACCACCGACAACCGCGCAGCCGGTTCCCGTGTGCTGCGCACCAGGGCGACCTGTCCGGGCGCAGCCAGTATTCCCGTCAAGTCGGCGATGGCCGGTGGTACCGACTCAGCCGAGAAGAAGGACAGCTGGCTCACACCAGTGACCCTAAGGCAGCCGGGCCGCAGAGCACTGTGAAGGGCACTGTGGCGCGCACTTCATGAACAGAGAACACCCCCGCGCCTTCCGTGCTGGATGACGGGGGGTGGTCAAGAGGTCTCTGGTTAGGCCCGCCTCTTCTCAGACGGCCCGAACGCCGGTGGCCTGCGGCCCCTTGGGGCTCTGACCGACCTCGAACTCGACCTTCTGATTCTCTTCCAGGGTGCGGAAGCCGCTGCCCTGAATCTCCGTGTAGTGGACAAACACATCAGCAGAGCCGTCCTCCGGGGCGATAAAGCCGAAGCCCTTCTCCGCGTTGAACCACTTCACCGTTCCCTGTGGCATTTCTCGTACTTTCCTTCTCTATACCGGGAGCGGTCCACCGACTTCCGGTGCACCGGGCCCGTTCCGACCGCAATCCTTCCAGGAGTGATCGGAACTCGACCCGACCTACAACCCCCGCAGGAACCGCGACCACAACGATGATCCTGCGAGTGCGAATACACGAACACAGAAGCTGCGACCGCAGCTAGTCAACCATGTTTCAGGGCCGTGGCGACAGTCTCGGAAGAATCATGTGGTGAACAATTCACCTGCGACCGCCGCTGGGCGGCGCTCAGGCGACATCTTGGAGGGTCCAAAGTGACAGATCCGGTGTCGAATTTCGGCCGTGACCTGCTGGCAAGCGCTCTCGCCGGTACCGCTGCCGGCGAACACCCCTTGCGCCATGTCACAGACCTTCCGCCACGGCGCGCCGAAACACACCCGTGGCCGCAATGGGCCGACCAGGATGTGGTGAGAAGCTTCCGTGATCGCGGAATCGACGCGCCATGGTCGCATCAACTGACGGCCGCCGAGCTCGCTCACAGCGGGCACCACGTGGTACTCAGCACGGGAACTGCTTCTGGAAAGTCGCTCGCATACCAGCTGCCGATACTGACTGCTCTCAGGGAAAATCCGCGGTCGCGGGCCCTGTATCTGGCGCCAACCAAGGCGCTCGGGCACGATCAGTTGCGCTCGGCTGCGGCGCTGACCTCCGTAGTGCCCGGACTCGCCGACCTCGCTCCGACACCCTACGACGGCGACAGCTCTGCCGACGTTCGGCGCTTCGCGCGCGAACGATCCCGGTGGATCTTCTCAAATCCGGACATGATCCATCTGTCGTTGCTGCGTAACCACGCTCGCTGGGCGGTATTCCTGAGAAATCTCAAGTACGTCGTGGTAGACGAGTGCCATTACTACCGAGGGGTTTTCGGATCAAACGTCGCCATGGTATTGCGCCGCCTGCTCCGGTTGTGCACGAGGTATTCGGCAACGGGCGCTGACCCCGGCGGGCCCACGGTGATCTTCGCGAGCGCGACCACCGCACAGCCCGCCATCACGGCATCCGAGCTGTTGGGCCAAACCGTGACCGAAGTTACCAACGACGGCTCACCTCAGGGGGCGCGCACGGTCGCGCTGTGGGAACCCGCCCTGATCGACAATCTCATCGGGGAGAACGGAGCCCCGGTGCGACGACCAGCCGGGTCCGAGGCCGCACGCGTGATGGCCGACCTGATCGCCGAGGGAGCCCGCATGCTCACGTTCGTGCGATCACGCCGGGGTGCTGAACTCACCGCGTTGGGAGCCAAGGATCGACTGGCCGCTACGGCACCGCAGCTCGCTGAGCAAGTCGCCTCCTACCGAGCGGGTTACCTCGCCGAGGACCGACGCCGGCTCGAACGCACGCTGGCCAGCGGCGAACTACGCGGCGTGGCCACGACCAACGCCCTAGAGCTAGGGGTGGACATCGCGGGTCTTGATGCCGTCGTCCTAGCCGGCTTTCCAGGCACCGTCGCGTCGTTCTGGCAACAGGCGGGGCGCGCGGGCAGGCGCGGGCAGGGAGCACTGGTCGTGCTGATCGCCCGCGACGATCCCCTAGACACCTACCTGGTCAACCACCCCGCCGCCCTACTCGACAAACCCATCGAGCGTGTCGTCATCGATCCTGGCAATCCGTATGTTCTTGGACCACAGCTTCTTTGTGCGGCTACCGAGCTTCCGCTGACCGACGCCGAGGTACGCGCCTGGGACGCCGAAGCGGTTGCCCGCGGATTGGTCGACGACGGATTGCTTCGCCGGCGGCCGCGTGGCTACTTCCCCACTCCGGGGGTCGATCCGCACCCCGATGTGGACATCCGGGGCAGTACGGGCGGGCAGATCGCCATCCTGGAGGGCGACACGGGCCGCATGGTGGGCACTGCCGGGGCGGGACAAGCACCAGCGTCGGTCCACCCCGGGGCGGTATACCTGCATCAGGGCGATAGTTATGTAGTCGATTCGCTCGACCTCGAGGACGGCATCGCCTTCGTCCATGCCGCGGATCCCGGCTACACAACCTTCGCCCGAGAGCTGACCCATGTCGAAGTCACCGGACAAGGCGAACGTTCCAGCCACGGACCGGTCACAGTCGGTCTGGTACCCGTTTCTGTCAGCAACACCGTGACCGGATACCTACGCCGCAGCCTCGAGGGGGAGGTGATCGACTTTGTCGAACTCGACATGCCGACGCGCACCCTCCAAACCGTAGCTGTGATGTGCACGATCACCCCAGAAGCGCTGCAGGACAGCGGTGTCGACGCACCACGGATCCCGGGATCCCTGCATGCAGCCGAACACGCAGCCATCGGGCTACTACCGCTGCTCGCCAGCTGCGATCGCGGTGACATCGGCGGGGTCTCTACTGCGGTGGGCCCGGTCGACGGCCTACCGACGATATTCGTCTACGACGGCTATCCCGGTGGCGCAGGCTTCGCTGCCCGCGGATTCCGCACCGTCACCACGTGGTGGGAGGCCACGGCCGCAGCCATCAACGCCTGCGAGTGCCCGATGGGTTGCCCATCCTGCGTGCAGTCGCCCAAATGCGGAAGCGGCAACGACCCATTGGACAAGGAGGGTGCCGTCCGCCTACTGCGGCTTGTAGTCGGCCAGCTCGCAGCCCCGATCCCTGGAATCCATAGAGCGGCCGACCCCTCGACGACCGCTTCTGAAAACGAGAAATTCAGACCCTGCTGAACATCGCAACAACCAACGAACTGCGGCGGCGAACAGTTGGGTCCGCGAGATCCTTTCCGGATCTCGCCTACCAGGCTGCTGGCAAATTACCTATGGAAACTGTGTTTCGCAACACAGGGATGGGCTGCTCACGTACGCCAAGGTCGACATTGCGGACCTCGAGACGACTTCATCACCGACCGGCTTCCGGCCCGTCGGTACGATGAGCGCTATGACCCACGACTGGCTGCTCGTGGAAACACTGGGCAGCGAGCCTGCCGTCGTCGCACAGGGAGCGCACACCAAGGATTTGGTGCCGATCACTACGTTCCTGCGACGAGATACCCACTTGATGGCCATCCAGAGCGCCATTGGTGAGACGGTCCTGGCCCGCAAAGGCTTGACCAGCATCACGCCCAAGAACGACCGCGTGATTCGTACCGAGGTGGTCCAGATGTCGGATGGAGAGATCCACGGGGTGCAGATCTGGGTGGGGACACCCGATGAGGAACCACCACAGCGTCCGCTCGTCGGATCGTTGGTCGTAGATCTCACTGCGAGAACCGTCACAGACACCCCCGAGTCGCTGCGCATCGGTGGGTGGGATCCAGCTCAGGAGGCCAAACTGGGACGGGTGTTCGCCGAGGCGCTTCCCCGGCGTGATCTCGACCCTAGTGAGTCCGAGATCATCAGCATGGTGATCAACCCCGAAGCGGGGCAGTCGATCTGCGATACCTGGGACTTCACCGATTACCTAGGCGAGCGGATCACCGTCGGATTCGTCACCCGCTCCATGTCGGAAACCCGCGAAGACGGCTCGGAGCGAGTGATTAACCGAGCGATGAACTGGCGCAGCGTTCAGGAGGGTGCGAGTATCCAGGAGGATCTCCTTGCCCAACGTATCCTCAACAACCCAGCGGAACCGGACGTGCATCGCGCCCTCGTCGACCCGAGGAATTGGTCTCTGCTGAAGTGGCTTGACGACCCCGCTCCGTTCTTCGACTGGAGAGCAGGGGTTGTCGGCGACCGGGCTCACCCAGACGATCAGGTCACGCTTGCCGCGATGGCGACAGAATTCGCCAGCGGGGCAACCTCGGGTGTGTTGCAGATGGTTGCGCTCAACGGGGGTTGGACTCCGGTCCATGTGACCGTGCACCGTGTCGAACTCGACAAGGGTGTGTACGCCGGCGAAGCGGCATTTCGATTGCCCACGCAGGAAGAACTCGCCGCCACAAAACCACACGGTGCCGAGCAACCCGCCACCGGTAAGCGAAAGGCGCGCTCGCGCAAAGCAAAGACGTCCGCCGAAGACGCTGCCGGCGACAAGGCTGCCGAAGAAAACTAACCTCCGGAGTCCGCCGGACCAGCCCTGGCGATGGCCCGAGCCGGTCCCATCCGGGGCAGGCTCAACGTGGTCGGCACCTCCACGCTGACAACGATGTCGAGCCCGTGCAGTGCGCATGCGACAGTGGTCGCCCCCATTGCACGCGCCAGGGCCGAGGCTTGCGCGCATGCGGCATCCGTTCCGGTGGGAACAGACCCCGCACCAGCGAGTGCGGTCAGGTCCGCAGCTGCCTGCGCACGGTGGCGCGCGATAACTGCCGCGCCGACGTGCGCACCGCCCACGGTCATCGCAGCCAATGCCGCGATCATGGCAGCACCGATCAGGCTGGTCGATCCTTGTTCACCCAACGCCAGGTTCAACCGCGGCGAAAGCCTCTGCGTTGATTGAAACCCCTGGTAACAAAACCGATCTCGAGGATACGGTTGCAACCACATAGTCTCGGCTACGGCGTAGATGCAGCAGCGCGCCCGCCGGTCCGATGACCTCCGCCGCTCGGTCGGCGCCACTATCGTCACCCCGCGCGGCCAGACGCGCCGCCTCCCGAGCCGCATCCACACAGCGCACCTGCATGGACAGTGCGGTAAAGCCTGCCATCGAGACCGCCAGGACGGCCACCAGCGCGAGGATCGCGAAAGCCGCCTCCACCGTGGCGATTCCGTATTCGCCACCTAGACGTTGGTGTTCAACGCCCGGCCGATGATGTTTGTCAACGCGCCGACGATCGAGTCTCCGGTGACGACGGTGTAGAGGATGGCGCCGAACGCAGCTGCCGCCAGCGTGCCGATTGCGTATTCGACTGTCGACATCCCGTCGTCGGCCAGCGCGATGACGACCAGGCGGCTCCGCAGATCCTGAAAACGTTGTCTCATCAATATTTCTCCCCTTCATTTCTGATTACAAAACTCCCGAGCGCATGACCTCGCCAGTCAGCCCAGCGATTACCGGCACCACGCCTAAGCACAGGAATGCCGGGAGATAGCACAGCCCCAGCGGTGCAGCGATCAACACGGAGGCGCGCTCAGCCTTGGCGATTGCGGCGTCAGCCGCCTCACCGCGCAACTGGACGGCAAGATCCTCCACCCGCTGCGCAAGCGCGGCGCCTGAGCACGCCGATCGACGTGCCAACCTCATGAACGCCTGCATCTGTTTGTCTACCGGCTCACCGGGACCAGCCCAGGCCGTAGCGGGGTCGGCGCCCAGCGAGAGAAGATCGGCGCCTCGCCGGAGCACTACCGCCATGGTCGCGGGCGCGGATTCAGCCACGCTAGCCGCCGCCGTCGGTACCGCCATCCCGGAGCGTAGGCACGCCGCAAGGACATCCAGGCTCGCCGCCGCCGCGAAGGAGTCGTCGATGACTGTGCACCGGCGTCGGTTGCCTGCCGCGCGCTGACCGGTCTGCATCCTGGCCACCGATGCGTTGGGCAGTGCGAGCAAGGAGACGGCGAGAAACAATGCAGCCCAACTCATGTGACGACTCTCGAAGCGATGCCGTCCGACCAGAGCAGGCCACAGCAGATCAATCCGGCGCCGAGGACGAAGAGCCATCCACCGGCGCCCCCCGAGAGCAGAAAACGCAGTGGATCGGCACCGACCGATTGACCGAGTAGCACGCCGAGCAGCGGCAGCCCGGCGAGGATCGCGGCGGTCGCCCGGGCACCAGCCATGCCAGCGGCCACGCGCCCCTGGAATCTTTCGCGCTCACCAATGTCACGCTGGGCGGCTTGCATCAGCGTCGCGATTGCCAACCCGTGCGTCTGGGCGAGGTGCCAACATACGGCCAACCTCTCCCAGTGGCCCGGCGATGTCGATCGCTGCGCCTGGGCTCTCAGTCCTGCCGCTACATCGGCTCCCAGGACACCCCGCGCGGCAACTGATCTCAGCGCCTCGGCGACGCGGCCGTGCGACTCTTTGGCCGCAACGGCGATCGCTGCGACCGGGTGTGCACCGACCCGCAACTCACCCACCATGACATCCAGCGCTGTCTGTAACGCGAACGCATCGCCGACGCGGACTTGCCGGCGAACAGCGAGGCGACGACGGGCCAGGAACGTAGCGGCCAGCAGACCCAGGCCGACCGTGGTCGTCCATGGCATCAGCCACGGCAGCGCTGCACACGCGATCACCGCCAACGGCATCACCCTGAGTTGGCGACGGCGCAACGTCAGGCCCATAAGTACCTCGGCACGACGCCGAGAGGAGGCCGGAACAATGAGCACAGCCACAGCAAGGGCAAGAGCGGCGATCGTCACAGCCGCCTCCGAGCACGCACCAACGCATCCAGGGAGTCCGCACCGCGGCCGAAGCCGTCCTGGTGATCCCAGCAGGGCAGCACGCTCACCCGGCCGTCGGCTCCGCGCTCCAACAGCCCCACCTCGC
>JBMYXJ010000032.1:0-12104 GCA_049608285.1 Mycobacterium sp.
CCGGACTTCGCCACATACCCCCGCTTGTTCCGGGCTACATGCATCGCACCCCTGTATGTCGCCATAACCAGTGCTAAGCCGATCTCAACGCATCTTACGGAATCAACACACTGTATTCGTGGCTACACTATCCACATAGCGGTACACCGACTCGGCAGGTCAGCAACACAATTCCTTACGAAAACCGTCGTAACTTCGGGCTAACGGGCTAACGGGCTAACGATTTTCGCAGCATAAGCTAGGGGCAGGAGTTTTGCGTGCCGAATGCTGCCACCACTCCGCGGCGTATCGCGTCAGTCGCCCTGGGACTTCGGAAGGCGAACAATCGTCACCCAATAATCTTTCAGACCCTGGACAATTCGCAGGAACTCAATGGGATCCATCGGCTTCGAGATGACGCTATTTGCGTACTGCTCGTATGCGGAACCTATGTCTTTGGGCGAGGTCGATGAGGTCAGAATGACGACAGGTATGGTTCGCAAGGTCTCGTGGGACTTGACATATTTGAGGACTTCGAGTCCATCGATTTTCGGTAGGTTCAGGTCGAGCAAGATCAAATCGGGCCATTCGCGTTCGCCCGCGGCAGCGGCCTGGACCAATTGCATCGCTTCTTCCCCATCCCGCCCCACACATAAGCTGACAAGGATGCGCGCATCTTCAAACGCCTCTCGAGTCAATTCAATGTCCGCATCATGATCTTCGATGAGCAGAACGGACAGGGGTTTCCCATATCCCTTGTCAGAAAGCATGGTCGTCCACATCCCCTGTGCCCAATGGATCTTCTACCTCAATTCCTAACGTAGTGCATCCGTATCCGGCCCCCTTAATCGTGAAGGCTTGTCGCGCTCGTCTGCAACCTCAGACCAGAGCTCCGGTCGCCCACAATCAGCGTCAAGGGCAGATTCACCTCGACCCGCACAACGCCGAGATAGGTTTGAAATCACCGAAGGTCTGACGGACCGTCCAGAGGAGCAAGTGATTCATGGATCTGGCCCAATCCGCTGCCGACTCGCAGTCGAAAGACGACCTGGGAGTTCCTGGCGAGTTGCCGATACTGCTCGTCGATGATGATGCCCAGGATTTGAAGAACTTAGAGAATTGCCTTCTCAACAGGGGTTTTCAGAACATACAGGGCGTCCTCGGCGGTACAGCAGCGATAGACGTCCTCAATGCTGCCGGTGGGGCCGAGGAAGCCCCAGGCGTGGTGATATTGGATATTCACATGCCTCCGCCGGGCGGCTACGAGGTTCTCGCTCACATCAAGGCGATGGACCCGAGTTGCCGTCCGTTGGCCCTGGCCATCACCGGCGATTCCTCACCGGCCACCCGGATCGCCACCCTGCAAGCGGGTGCCTCGGACTTCATCATCAAGCAGTTCGACGAGGTTGAGTTGTTTCTTCGGGTAAACAACCTGGCGACGTTGACCTACCAGGCGCGGGAACTCCAGCGCCGCACAGAACAGGCGATCGCTGCTCTGGTGGAGGCAGTCCCGGATTCCGTGGTGATCGTGGGCGCCGATGGCCGCATCGCCCAAGCCAACTCGCGAACCGAGCAGATGTTCGGATATGAACGCGAGGCACTGCTCGGCATGGAGATCGAGATGCTCCTGCCCCCTCGGTTCCGGCGCAAGCACACTGGATACCGGACAGATTTTTGGGCTGACCCCACCATCAGATCGATGGGAGCCGGCCGGGAGTTGTGGGGGTTACGCGGAGATGGCAGGGAGTTTCCGGCCGAGGTGAGCCTAGGCCCGCTGCATATCGGACAGCACCGGCATGTGGCGGCGACGATTACAGATATCACCGAGCTTCGCAGTGTCCGGCAATCCCAGTCCCATCTCGCAGCTGTTGTGCAGTCCTCCGACGACGCGATCATTTCGATAACGACGGGCGGGGTGGTCCAAACCTGCAACCCGGGCGCAGAGCGACTGCTCGACCGAGCGGCGGCGCGCATCGTCGGCCAACCCGTGGAAACCCTGATGCCGGCGGACTCCAAAACGGCATTCGCGGAATCCTGCCAACAGGTTTGTGACGGCATGCGCGTCGAACGGCGCCAGTTCCAAATGTTCCGCAGATACGGGGCTGTGGTCGACGTGGCCGCCAATATCTTCGCGCTTCGAGATACCCCCGGTTACCTGGTCGGTTACTCACTGATAGCGCGGGACATCACCGCCGAGACCCAAGCGCAGCGGGCTTTGGAACGATTGGCCCGCTTCGACACCCTTACTGGGCTGAACAGCCGTGCCGAGACACTGACCCGCCTCAAGGCCGCGCTCGAGTGCAGCCGATCCCCCGGGCAAGCTCTCGGGGTCTTGTTCTGCGACGTCGATGACTTCAAATCCATCAACGACACCCTGGGGCACGACATCGGCGATGCCGTGCTCACGACTCTGGCAACCCGAATCCGCGAAAGCCTGCGCCAAGAAGACACCGTCGGGCGTACCGGCGGTGACGAGCTACTGGTCTTGCTCCCTGGCCTTCACTCCCTCGACGAAGCCGTCCAGATCGCGGAGAAGATCCGCTGCCACGCCGCCGAGCCCATGCACCCTGGCGGGCACACCACGCGCATCACGCTGAGTATCGGCGTAACCCTGGCAATCGGGGGTGAATCAGTTCGGGCGGCGATGAGCCGCGCAGACTCAGCGATGTATCAGGCTAAAAAGGCCGGCCGCAACAGCGTCAGCAGCATCTGAGCGATCGGCCCAGAGGGCTTTTCGTCAATCGCGGCGAGCTGCCATCACTTGCGCAATGACGTCTTCGGCATCATCGTCTCCAGATGGCACCAGTGATGCGAAACTGCGGACCGCGATCGTCCTACCGGAACTGGTGACATACCTCTTGACGCACACAAAACTGACTAGGTCGCCCCGCGTAAGCTTTTCGATCAACTCGCGATCCTCGGCAAGGTCGTCCGGGTGGGTGATCTCTTTGGAATCGCGACCGACGAGTTCCTCCTCGTCGTAGCCGACCAGCTCGCGGAACGCGTTGTTGCACTGATGAAAGACGCCATCCTTTCCCATGATCGCCATCGGTGCCGGACTGTTTCCGAAGAGACCCGCGAGTTGGAGTTCATGGCGTCGCGCCGTGCGGGTGGCGCGCTCGAAGTCGGTCAGATCGGTGATCGCCAGCACCTGGATTCCGGCGACGCCGGCATGGGCGACGGTGGATACGACGCGTTGGTCCCCGTACCGAATGGAACGGTCGGGACGCGTGAAACGGATGAGTTCGCGCATTCCAGCACCGGGGTTCGATGCCGCCCGGTTCAGCACGGCGATCTCGAGATCGCGATCGCCCTCGTGGACGAACTCACGAACGTTGCGCCCGATGACAAACTCCCTTTCGTATTCCAGCAGGGTGAGCATCGGGCCATTGATGTCAGAGAAATTTCCGCTGCGATCCAGGGTCGCCATCGGGACACCGCCCTGGGTGAAGATCGCCTCGAAGTGCTCTCGCCGCCGATCCGCGTCCTCAAGGGCCTTGTGAAGGTCGGTCACGTCGACGACAGTTCCGATCCGGTAGGCGATCGTTCCGAGTTCGTCCGCTACGCCGCGGTTGTTTTCGCGGACGTGCCTCTCGGAACCGTCCTTGCGCACGATGCGGTAATCAAGTTCGTAGCCCTCGCCTGCCACGTTCCGGAGCGCTGTGATCTCGGCTACCCGATCGGCATCATCAGGATGTACCAGCGAATGGATCGAGTTATCGTTGGCAAGCGCTTCGTCCGCGGTCAGGCCTAGAAGCATCTCCACCGATCGAGACACGTAGTCGAGATGCCTCATGTCCGGACTGGTGCGATAGACAACGTGCGGAACCGCCTCGGACAGGGACTGGTACTCCTCCATCCGACGCCGCAAACGGTCACGCGCCTCGGACAATTCGGTGATGTCAGATAGCGAGATCACGGCACCGCGGACCCGTTCCTCGACCACGTACGGCATCACCTGGAACAGATAGGTGTCCTCACCTACGGTGAGTTCCGAAATTATGCCCTGCGCAGTTCGGATCACGTCCTCTACGCGAGACTCGATGTCATCGAGAGGAATGTGCCGCGGTACCCGGCCCAATGGCGTACCGATGTCTTGGGGCAGCAGCCCGAACACGCGGACGGCCAGCGGCGAGAACCGCACGATGCGCTGGTGCCTGTCCACCAGGACGAGGCCGAAGTTCAGCGCGTCCTGCATGTTTTCCAGCACTAAATTGATCTCCACCAATTCAGCTGTCCGCGCCGTCAACGTATCGTTCACAGTCGACAACTCCTCGTTGGTGGACTGAAGTTCCTCGTTGGTGGCTTGGAGTTCCTCATTAGCCGCCTGTAGCTCCTCGGACGAGGCGAGCAGCTCCTCGTTGGTAGCCTGCGTTTGCTCATTCGAGGATTTCAGCGCCTCCATCACAGCCCGTAGATGCTCCCGGGTGCCGCTCAGCTCCTGCTCAACGTCATCTGCACAGACGACGTCAGGTTTCGTGGACCCGCCGGGGATCGGTGCCTTCGTGAAGGACAGCAGGATGAGCGGCCCTTGGCGGGAATCCGGATTGAAACGACGACCATGAATGACCAGATAGCTGACGTCGGGGAGTTCGCCGAGCAGCGCCGGACTCTCACCCCTACCGTCGGCACTTCGCAGGCTCTGGGTCAGCACCGTCATGACCTCCGCGCGCACCTGCGGGACGACAAGGGAAGTGACGACGTAGTCGCTGTCACCCTGCGGTAGTTGCACGATGGCATTGAGGTTTCCGAACTGCCGAACGATCGCACCCTTTTCGTCGACAACGATCGACGGCGGCCCGAAGTCGTCCAGAAGGAGGTCGCGCACTGTGTCCCGGAGTGTGTCACGCGATGCTTTTGCTGATGTTCTCCGAAATGTCGCCACCGCCACAGGTTTCGGCGCCGAGCGCAACGGTGTCCGAGGCGGCCGGGATTCACGCGAACGATAGATCCTCGCAGCATCATCGACGACTGTTAACTGCCCGGTGTCGCTCGGGGCCGCCTCCGCTGATCCAAGCAAGAGCAGACCGCCTGGGTTCAAAGCCATGTCCAGGTTTCTGAACGCACGTTTCTGAGCGGTTGGAATGAGGTAGATGAAAACGTTTCTGCAGGTCACCACATCCATGCGGAGGAAGGGTGGGTCGCGGATGATGTTGTGCCGCGCGAAGACCAGGAGGTCTCGCAACCGTCGGACGACTTGGACCGTAGCGCCACCGTCGGTGAAGTATCGGTCGCAGATCTCCTGCGGCAGGCCCGCGATCGCGTCTCGGGAATAGGCACCGGCACGCGCGGTATCGACTGCGCGGTCGCTCAGGTCGGTCGCATACACCTTCAACTGCAGGTCATCACCGCGCTTCCGGATGGCCTCGGCGAGGAGGATCGCCAGGCTATAAGCCTCTTCGCCGGTTCCCGTGCCGGCAGCCCATGCTCGGACCGTCTCTCCAGGCTTCTTCGCTTCGATCATCACCCGGATTAGGTCGTCGAGCGCGTCGAAGGCATCCGGGTCCCGGAAGAAGGACGTCACGCCTATGAGCATCGAGTCGCGAAGGACAGTCAACTCGTCACGGTTCTCTCGAACGAGATCCACGTATTCATCGATACTATCCAGGCCCAGTGTCTCGATCCGCCGCTGAATCTGCCGACTGAGCGTGCCATCCTTATAGTCGGACATCGCCCAGCCCGTGACCTGGAGGGTTTCCTGCGCCAACTCGATCATCGAGGAGTTGGGCAACCATCTGCCAGATCCGGTCTCGGGATGCCGACCCTCGACCAGAGCGGATACGACATCGGCAATGTCCTCGGGCAGAAGCACGTGATCGACAGCGCCTGTGTCGACCGCCGCCTGCGGCATCTGCGGAAAGGCTGCCGAAACAGGGTCTTGGACCAGGGTTACTCCGCCCGCGCTACGTATCGCCCTGACACCAGCCGCACCGTCACTACCCGTACCGGACAGGACGATGCCCACCGACCGCGCCCCTGCCTCTTGTGCAATTGACTCCAACAAGAGGTCGATGCTGGGCTGAGGGGAGATGCGCTTAGACGCGGTGCGTGCAACGAATCGGCCATCCACCACCTCGATGTCACTGTTGGGTGATGACACATGGATCGTTCCCGGAGCAACGGCGAGTCCGTCCACGATCTCCACGACCGGAAGGGTGCTGGACCGCGACAACACCCCCGCGAGGAGGCTGGGGCGGGACGCGGACATGTGCTGTGCAACCACGTAGATGGCCTGATCCGACATGCCCGGAAGGAGCGCCTCCAACGCGGCCATACCCCCCGCGGAGGCGCCTACGCCCACCAACCACGGCCCGCGATCAGCATCCTCGCGAGGCTTGTTCGGCAGATCCTGGGTCTGCTCAGAATCCATGAAGATGTTCCGTCATCGTGGGTCACCGTTCCCATGAAAGATTGCAGGCGCAAATTCGGCCACCGACCTGCCAATAGCACGACGGACAAGAAAGAAAAGCACGTGCCGTAGGCAATGCGATAGACGCTTTTCCCGCGCAGTCCGCACCTGATGCACTTCCTGTCCGCCCCGCCTAGCCGTAATTTCTCGTGGATTATCCCCCTGGATTGGCCCCCACGCACAGAACACCTCCGAGTTACGCCGAGCGGGTGCGAGGTTGGCCGGCGCGACCGGAAAATCGCAGACCAGCATCGTCGGATACCCTCGACCACAGTATGCTTACCGCAAAACAGCCGCATGCTTACCGACACCAGGCCGCCAAAAACCACGCTGTCACGTCGCTGCCTCATCCCCCGAATCCTGACCGTTCGAAACGCCAATCTCCCAGGAAAGAGCCGCGCGGCCGATTCCGAGAATCGATCCAACTCCCGGCACGTCACGCGAGCCAAGAGATCGGAAGGAATAGCGAATACTGATGACGGACGAGCAACTGTCCCAAGCCCCGGAGCCGGCCGGTGCGAATCAGGTCGATCCCGACTACGTCGTCGGAATCGGCGCCTCAGCCGGCGGCATCGAGGCCCTACGGGAAGTCCTGCCGACCCTGCCGTCGGCGAATGTTGCGTACGTCATCGCGCAGCACATGTCGCCGCTGCATCCGAGCATGCTGACGCAGGTGCTGGCACGGGATACGCCCCTGCCGGTCAATGAGATAGAAGACGGCATGGAGATCGAGGCGGGGCAGATATACCTCGCCCCCAAGAACCGAGACGTTGAACTGGTTGGTAAACGGTTCGTGGCGCGGCAGGCTGCGCCGCGTATCAGCCCTCAGCCCAGCATCAATGTCCTGCTGGAGTCCCTTGTCGAGGCTCGCGGCAGCCAATCGATCGGCGTGGTCCTGTCGGGAACGGGCTCCGATGGTGCAACGGGAATGCTTGCGGTGAAAGCCGCACGTGGTTACACGATCGTCCAGGATCCGGCCACAGCCCGCTACCGCGCCATGCCCGAGGCCACGATCGACGCGGACGCTGCGGACTATGTCGTGGAACCCACTGAGGTCGGGCCGCTGGTGTCGGCGATCCTCCGGGGGGACACCGAAATGCCGCTGCGGGCGTCGGGCCGGTGGGCGGACGACCCCGTGATGACAAGCATTGCCCGAGAGGCAAAACGCGCGACCGGGTGGGACATCTCGGCGTACAAGGACGGCACCCTCGGCCGGCAGCTGAACAAGCGCATCACCGCGCTGGGGATCGAATCGACGGCTGAGTACAACGACTACATCATCGACAACCCGGACGAGTCGGTGCAGCTGCGGGATTCCATGCTCATATCGGTCACGGGATTCTTGCGCGACCGCAAATCTTTTGACGCTCTCCAAGCGGCCCTGCGGACCGTCATTCGCGCAAAGGCGCCGGGTGAAACTGTCCGGGCATGGGTGGCAGGCTGCGCGACCGGCGAAGAAGCTTACTCAATAGCGATGATGCTTGCCGATTGTGCGCGCGAACGCAGCAACGACCTTGGCGTCAAGGTTTTCGCCACCGACATCAGCGATGCGGCTATGGATGTAGCCCGCCGTGGTATCTACCCGGTAACCGCGCTGAAGGACATCCCAGAGGAGTGGCGTGAGCGATACTTCTCCATCCAGGGCGACCAGGCCCATGTGCACAAACACCTTCGCGACCTGCTCGTCATCGCGCGCCAGGACCTCACCGTCGATCCACCACTGGTCCGGATGGACTTGGTTACCTGTCGGAACCTGCTCATCTACCTAGTGCCTGAGACTCAGGCCAGGGTCCTCGCCAGTTTCCATGCTGCCCTCAATCCCCGGGGCCTTCTTTTCCTCGGACGCTCGGAAAGCGTCCCGGCCGATATGGAATTCTTTGCGACCCAGAATGCGGCCAGCAAGATCTACATGAAAACCGGTAGGTCGGCGAAGAAGCAGATGGGATTCGTATTCCCTGCACGGAGTCCGCAAACACCCACCATCCGGGTGCCTGGCCGCGTCTCCCGCGACGCACTGACCGATGACGTCCGAGATCGCATGCTCAGTCAATTTGCGCCGCCGTCGGTACTCGTGGATCCTGCCGGCGCGCCGGTCCATCAAGTGGGCGATCTCAGCCGCTTCATCGGGCTGCCCGAGGATGGCAACTACACGTTGACTGCAATGATCGTCCCATCGCTCCGGACCGAGATCTCCGCGATGCTCAACAAGGTTCTGCGTGATGGCGTCAGTGAGGTCTCACACACCCTCTCCGTACGCTTCGCCGACGACAGCTTGCAGAGCGTCCGCGTGGTGGTCGCCCGATTCACACGATCCGGGGCGCGCGGGTCGCGACGGGAGGAACTGGATGTGTTTGCACTGGTCTCCTTCATCCCCCAGATTCCAGACGATAATCCGGCGAGCGCCGTCCGCCCGCTAGTCGGGCACAGCGCGGAGTCCGGCGATTCAGAGGGCCTCGTCGGAGATCTTGAGCGGGAACTGACCAGCACACGCCAGCATCTGCAGTCGGTTGTCGAGGAGCTTGAGTCCTCGAACGAGGAGCTGCAGGCGATGAACGAGGAGCTGCAGGCATCCTCCGAGGAACTTCAGGCCACCAACGAGGAACTTGAGACCACGAACGAGGAGCTTCAAGCCACGAACGAGGAACTCACCACGGTCAATGAGACGCTGGAGGTGCGAACGGTAGAACTCTCTGAAACCACAGTCGTCCTGCAAAATATCCAGAACGCCGTGCACACGGCAATCGTGCTTGTCGATGACAACCAACGGGTGCAGCAGTTCTCACCATTGGCGGTAAAGGTGTTCGGCCTGGTGAGTGGCGATCTCGGAGTTTCCATTTCGTCACTGCCCACCACAGTTGACATGCCCAACCTGAAGGAGCGGATCCAGACGGTGATGGACACCGGAGAAGCCGTCATGACTGAAGTGTCGTCGTCGGCATCGACGTACCTCATGCAGATAGTTGCCTACCGTCACGAGAACGAGATCCGAGGGGCTGTCATCGCCTTGTCCGATGTGACTGATCTAGCGCATACGCGGAGTGCCTTGGCGGGGATCTCAGAGGAGTTCCGTGTGCTTTCCGACAGCATGCCGGTGGTGTTGTACCGGACTGGGGGAGATCTGATCACGCCAATCGATGCATCGCCCTCGCTACGGGATATCCTGCAGATCGACGACCAGGATGCGACGATCTCCCCCGAACGACTTGCGGATGCAGTGCACCCCGAGGACCGCACCAGGGTGCTGGACCGTCGGGTGAAGGACCGCGAAAGCAACTACCAGATCGACTACCGTCTGGTCGCCGACGATGGCGACGTTCGGTCGGTGCGCGAGATATCCCGCATACTGACCGACGATCGCGGTGAACCGACTCGCAGGGTTGGACTTGTCGTCGACGTCACCGGCCACACCCCTGAATGACGGGTCACCCCTTGTGGTCGCACCCAGCGCGGGAGGGACTCACTGACGACGGGTTTCGGCCGACTTGATCGTGTCGTCGCACACCACCCACCGGTTGCCTCCAGAAGTTTTCGCCCTAGCCAGCGCGGCATCGGCGTCACTGAGCAGAGATTCGGGCGTTGAACGGGAATGCGAGACAGCGATGCCGACGCTGATCGTCACTACGAGGTCGTGACTGACCTGCTCGAAACGGATCGTCTCGACTCGCGAGCGAACCCGTTCAGCAACCACAGTTGCCCCCTGCCCATCGGTTGCAGCCGGCAGCACCACCACGAACTCGTCGTCGCCGATCCTGCCCACCCAATCCTGCGGACGAACCGCCGCCGTCAGCTGCCGCGCGACAGCCACCCACACCTCATCGCCAGCAGCCTGCGACAGGGGCTCGTTGACGTCCTTGAACCCATCAACATCGACCAGCAGCACCGACACCGACTCACCGGCAACCCGGGCACGTAACGCATCCTTCAGAAAACGCATCACCTCGGCGCGGTCGGCCAACCCGGTGAGCACATCATGTCTGACATGGTGATCGAGCTCGAGCTGACGCACCTTCATCTCACTGAGGTTGCGCACCCGCACCAGCAGCTCAACCGCATCCAGCGACTTGCCGATGAAATCCGTAGCACCCGATCGCAACGCGGCGACCCGGGTATCTGAGGACCTATCACCGGTCACAGCCAACGCCAACGGCCTGCGGTCTGCGGCCATCGCCTTGATCCGAGCGAGGACATCGTAGCCATCCGGCGGAGGCATCCGAATATCCACCACCACCACACCCGGCGCGGCACCGGCGGTGTCATTAGCAGCCAGAGAGTCGATCTGATCAAGGAAACTGATCGCCGCCGCACCGCCGTTGACGCACGTCACATGCTGGTAGCCGGCTTCAAGCAACCGATCCTTGGTGATCTCCAAGTCAGCAGCCTGATCATCGACAAGCAGGATCGGCAACCCAGCGAAACTCCTGTCCGGCCGAGCCAAAATATCTGAGGACGGGTCGAAAGCAAACGGAATGGACTGTACCGGGTCCCACCCGTACGACCGGCGCAACCAGGCGTGGAATTGGTTGGCTTGCATACCGCTTCGGATTTGGGCTGCCATCGCCTGATGACGGGTTTCGGCCGACTTGATCGTGTCGTCGCACACCACCCACCGGTTGCCTCCAGAAGTTTTCGCCCTATCCAGCGCGGCATCGGCGTCACTGAGCAGAGATTCGGGCGTTGAACGGGAATGCGAGACAGCGATGCCGACGCTGATCGTCACTACGAGGTCGTGACTGACCTGCTCGAAACGGATCGTCTCGACTCGCGAGCGAACCCGTTCAGCAACCACAGTTGCCCCCTGCCCATCGGTTGCAGCCGGCAGCACCACCACGAACTCGTCGTCGCCGATCCTGCCCACCCAATCCTGCGGACGAACCGCCGCCGTCAGCTGCCGCGCGACAGCCACCCACACCTCATCGCCAGCAGCCTGCGACAGGGGCTCGTTGACGTCCTTGAACCCATCAACATCGACCAGCAGCACCGACACCGACTCACCGGCAACCCGGGCACGTAACGCATCCTTCAGAAAACGCATCACCTCGGCGCGGTCGGCCAACCCGGTGAGCACATCATGTCTGACATGGTGATCGAGCTCGAGCTGACGCACCTTCATCTCACTGAGGTTGCGCACCCGCACCAGCAGCTCAACCGCATCCAGCGACTTGCCGATGAAATCCGTAGCACCCGATCGCAACGCGGCGACCCGGGTATCTGAGGACCTATCACCGGTCACAGCCAACGCCAACGGCCTGCGGTCTGCGGCCATCGCCTTGATCCGAGCGAGGACATCGTAGCCATCCGGCGGAGGCATCCGAATATCCACCACCACCACACCCGGCGCGGCACCGGCGGTGTCATTAGCAGCCAGAGAGTCGATCTGATCAAGGAAACTGATCGCCGCCGCACCGCCGTTGACGCACGTCACATGCTGGTAGCCGGCTTCAAGCAACCGATCCTTGGTGATCTCCAAGTCAGCAGCCTGATCATCGACAAGCAGGATCGGCAACCCAGCGAAACTCCTGTCCGGCCGAGCCAAAATATCTGAGGACGGGTCGAAAGCAAACGGAATGGACTGTACCGGGTCCCACCCGTACGACCGGCGCAACCAGGCGTGGAATTGGTTGGCTTGCATACCGCTTCGGATTTGGGCTGCCATCGCCTGATGACGGGTTTCGGCCGACTTGATCGTGTCGTCGCACACCACCCACCGGTTGCCTCC
>JBMYXJ010000033.1:0-12087 GCA_049608285.1 Mycobacterium sp.
CGACGTCGTCGCCGTCATCTCAATGACCAGCACGATCCCGGTCACGGGGGCGCGGACCGTGGCTCCGAAGAAGGCCGCCATACCAACCAGTGCCATCGGAATTGCCAGGGTTGTCTCGTTCTCCGGCCACACGGTGTTGAAGACTCCGACAAACAGCAAACCCCACAGCGCACCGACAGCGAGCAGCGGCGCGAACAGTCCGCCGGGCACCCCCGTCGAATACGACAGCGGGCCGGCGACAAATCGCACCAGCAGGTATCCGACTACGACTGGCAGAATGATGCGGTGCCCGCCGAGGATCAGTTGTGTCAGGGTGTCGCCGCCGCCGACTGCGAGCGGGTAGACGAACATCGCCAATCCGATGATTGCGCCGATGATGGTCGCCTTCGCCACCTTGGGAATGCCGCGGATCCGCCCGACTTGATCGTGGAACCACAACACCAGCACGTTGTATACGGCGCCCAGAACTCCTGTCAGCAGACCGAATACCACGAACAGCGGAAGCCACGAGAGCGCCGGGGCATGTATCCGTTCCACGAAGAAGTCCGGATGGTTCCCTAGGACGAAACGTGAACAGGCCACCGCGGTCACGGCTGCAAAGATGGTCGCCAACACCGTTTTCACCCGGAATGACCTAGTCACCTCCTCGAGGGTGAACAGGCTGCCACCGATTGGGGCGTTGAAAGCAACCGCAAGCCCGGCGCCGCCCAGCGCGGTCTGCATCATCCTGATCTCGGAGTCGGGTAATCGCACACGGCGTGCCGCCTCGGCGCCGATCGCTGCTCCCATGTGAACGGTCGGACCCTCGCGACCCAACACGAGCCCCGACCCGATGCCCAGCACACCACCGACGAACTTTGCGGCCATCAGACGAAGCAATGGTGGCCTCGCCTCGCCGCGGAAGACGGCTTCGACGTGTTGGATCCCGCTGCCCGCGGCCACCGGCACTTTCTGCACGATCAGGGCGGCCAGAGTGGCCCCGGTGGCCGCGGCGGCTACCGGCACCAACCAGCCAGGGCCGGGCAGTAGCCGCGCCCACTCGACCAGGTCCATTCGCAGGTGGTCTGCCATGTCCAGACACCAGCGAAAGGCACCACCGACGAACCCGATGACCACACCTGCGACGATCGCCGTGCAGCAGATGAGCAGAGCGCCGTGCATCGAATCGTCTGCCTCATCGGGGGCAGGGGTGGCTAGCGATTTGTCTGCCTCATCGGGGCTAGGGGTGGATGTCGATTCGTCTGCCTCATCGGGGCCAGGTGTGGATTCGGTCATTCTGCTCGATCAGGCAGTCGGTCCTGAATCTGGTCGTTCCCGCTGCGTCGATGCATCAGCAACCGTCTCCTCCGCCAACGTCGCAGCCATTGATCCCCGCGCATTCTGTCTCCTGGTAGATGCGCGAAGCCTCGAAGGAGCGTAACCGCATCGTCCGGGCACCGATGGGGTGTACGGACGACAGCGCCCGAATTGCTGCTCGCCTCAACGGGTGCCGGCGGCCACACTTCGTGGCGTCTCTGCTCGTCGTTGTAGAACTGCGAGAACTGCTGCGACGATCAGCAGTGCCGGCACATCACCGAGCAGGTGACCGCGCTCGCCCGCGTCTGAGAGAGCCTGAACGGCCATGATGGCGGCGTGCACGACGCTGGAAACCACGGTGAACCAGACGAGGCTGCGGTTGGCGAGCGGATCACGCGTGGCCAGTAGTAGGAAAACTCCGAGGGTGGCGTAGAGGCCGATGATCATGGCCAGGTAGTGCGACGTGTCGTGGCCCCATGCCCACCCAGATGGCCACAGCTTGGTGAGGGGGTAGATGCCGATAACGAAGATCGTGCCGACCACAGCCAACGCGATCCGCAACAGTCCCACTGGTCCACGATCCTTCGCCTTGTCCTCGGACATGGCTCGCCGTCCTTTCGTGTTAGCGGCTGGCGGACGCGGCGGTAGGAATCCGCCGTGCTGTCACCAGGCCACTATTCTTCGATTTTCGCACCTGTAGCCGCGGCCGTTCGATGTTTCCGGTATCGATTCGCTGGCTAACGTAGAGCTGTTCGGTGGGTTAGGACGGACACTATGACCGGGTCGCTGCGTCGGCGAACAATCCACTCTGTACAACACACAGGTGGGCAGGCCTGCCGATCTCCACAGCCACCGGCTCTTGAGATTGGTCCGCAGTCACCTACTGGCACAGAGCATCTGCAAGCGCGAGGGCATCCTCTGGTGTGGAGATCGGAACTCCCTGGCCTTCAAGCATGCGGCGGTAGGTGGCGTCGGTTCAGCGCTCGCCAATGTGTCCCAGCTGAGTTATTTGATCGAAAGGTCAGGTAATTGGCAGTCGGCGCAATCACAGAGGCGCGGATCGAGTGAAGGCAGATCGCTTGTAATGCAACGAATCCGGTGTCAGATCCGAACTACGCTGCGGATCCTGATCTGCTCTGTCTTACACAATCGACAGGTCAGCGTCCGAACCTTGAGGCGCACATTGGCGATTCGCAACGCTTGCTGGCACATCGGGTATGGACATCCACATGACAGCGTGACCCACCATTGCGCGGGATGGGCAAGGGGATTGCAGAGCTTGTGGCAGGCGCAGGGAATGTCGTGCTCGAAGTCCAGGTCGGCCAGCGACGGCTCGAGCAATGTGGTCATAAGAACTAAGGCTAAAGTCAAGGTCGAGACTTTCGCGTGAGGCGCGCGCAAGAAATGCGGCCGCTCCTGCGAAATCGGCACTGTCCGCGCCGAGTGTTCTGGACGCGCGCTATCTACCCATGCGAGCAGGACCGAGGTGTGTCGGTTTAGCTGGTGGGTCGTACGTTGGAATCAGGTGATCGTGACACCGTCAAGTCGCGAATGCCTTTAGCCCCGGTCCCGCACGGTGGCACGCAAATCGAACCAGCAGCGTCAGTCGCCGACGACATTGTTGTATTGCGGACAGTATGCGCTGACCGCGCCCCGCATCAGTTGCGTCGCCCTCGGCCCGTCCAGGCCTTCGCCCTCAAGCGACTCGACGATGCTGACACGTATTTTGGACAGATCGATGTTGTTCGCACTGCCTTCTGCGACGATGTCGCAGATGTTGTTACCCGCCGCGACCGCCTCATCAAGGGTGCCGAACTCGAGATCCAGACTTGCTACCACAGCGAGGAATTGGTCGTCGGCTTCGGTGGCGTGGGCGACCGGTGATCCCATGAACAGTGTCGTCATGGCCGCTGATGTTGCCGCAATGCTCATCAACGGAGAATGACGCTTGTACATGTGGCCTCCCAGGTGGCTGTGTGTGCAGATCGTAGCCGCCGTTTGCGGGGAGTCAGGTGATTGGCATGCCAGGAAGGACGACGTGTCACAGGCTGTCGAAGATGCGGGGCGTCGATCATGATCTCGGCGCTATCGGGGAGCAGTCACCGGAACTGTTGGTCCATCGCCGGCCGGCGCAGCGGGCGGCCGCTGGAAGCAAGCGAGTGCAGATACGTGCTGCGTGTCGCGGTGTGACTTCCCGCTCAATCTGGCTGCCAATGCTGAGAAATTTGCTAGCTGTACCTTTGGTCACACCTTTCTACGCAGTTTGCCAAAGACAATAGAACTCCTTTTCAGAAGGGGGAATTGGATTGCTCATGCCAGGTGACAGCCGGATAACCAAGAATTTCCTTAGCGGCGCCTAAGGGACTCGGTGGCCCCCGTTACACCCTGCGGATTCTCGGTGCCTGGCCTGGGATTTTCGCCGTTAGACTCAATCCCAGTTCACGCCCGAACGGGTGGTTGAGAAGTCATGCTCGCACCGTGGCTGAGAAAGTCAATCTAGTGCGGGCGTAGCTCAGAGCAGCGGAGGTTAGGCGACAGATGGAAACACTTTTGGTGCCCATGGGGAATGAAAAGCTCGAGGATAATTCCGCATTGCGCGGGCACGGCGACGCAGAATGCGATGTCATCCTCGAACGCCGCGTGATCGTGGGCCGCGGTCCGATCGGCGACATCGCAGTGAGCAGCGCAGCCACCGACACTGTTGTCGTCGCCAACGTCGCAGACCAGAGCGTGTCGATCTTCGACCCCGCTGCCCGGCCGGTCGGCGACACCGTCGCAGTCGCGGGCGAGTCGGTCGCCGTCATTACCACCGACGATCGCGCGTACGTTGCCTACAGCTCCGCCAACCATGACGCCGTGTCCGCGATCGACCTGGAGACCAGGGCCATCGTCGCGACCTTCCCAATGGACTTTAGTGTCACCGCATTGGCCGCGAGCCCGGATGGAAAGCGCGTCTATGCCGGACTTAGGGCCCACGACCGCGTCGCTGTCACGGTCATCGACACCGTCGCCGAGAAGGTTCGAACGATCGACATCGGATATGGCCCGGCCGCCAGTCTTGAAGCCCTGTACGTTGATCCGAGCGGTAAGCGCCTCTACGCTGCGGTCACTGACGATAGCGGCAGCCGGTTGGTCATCGTTAGCCGTAAGACGTCGAAGGTGCAGCGCGTTGTCGTGGTCGGCTCACCGATCCGCGATATCGCTCACGCTAGCGACACGGTCTATGTGCTGACTTCAGACCGCACAGTCGGCGGCGCGGTACACGTCATTGACTTGTCCACCAACAGGGTGGCCGACACCCTGATAATCGGTGGCGCCCCTACACAATTAGTGATGAGCACGGATCAAGCGCGCGCGTACATCGTCGACTACGACCGAGTCGCAGTCTTGTGCACACTCAGTCTGAAGATCGTCGACTCGTTGTTCCTAAACGAGCGTCCGTCTTGCGTGGCGTTGGGTTCGGATGGGTCGAGCCTTTATGTCGCCGACTATGACGGCGGAGTCTATAAGTTCTCAGTCGAGTCCACGATGGAGAAGCTGTGCTCGCACCTGCTGGCCACGGATCCGGGCGCTCTCAATGTGCCCCGCGTGTTAGAGCCGGTCACCGCGTAGTCGAGTCGGAACCTCGCACCACACGCGCGATTTCGTCGGGACCGTTTTCTCCTTCGCTGGTCGGCCCCCGCGTCGCTGCCTGAGACGATCTAGCCGTACTGCAGCCACCAGTTGTGCAGTTCCTCGAGGTCGGGCCCCTGCGCGTCGGCCAGTACCAGGGCTTCGTCGTTGGTCCAGACCAAGTCGGGCCTGTCGTTGTATATGCCACAGGCAACCTTTCCCGCGACCTGATCCGGGTCTTCGGTGTAATGCCATGTCGTCGCCGAATCGATGTCGCTGCCCGGGCATGGCAGCAGCTCTGAGTTAACCTCGACCGACTCCTCGAAGCTGGCGTCGAGTGCGGATTGGTCGGCGAATAGCGAGTACCGAGTATTCAGCGGACCCCCCGGGGTGGTCGCCGGTCCGCAATCTACAGTCGCGAGGGCGACCCCGGCCGGTGCCCCGGCCGGCCTGCAATTCGAGCTGTCGTGTCCTGCAGACAGCAGTCCCATCAGCTGGGCATCGAAGGTCGCGGTGCGCGGGGGAGCGGTGGTAGTAGTCCTGGTGCGTCGGGTGGGCTCACGCGATCGGGTGGTCTCCGCGGGCGTACTGGTGGGGGTGGCTACCGGTCCCGGCGCGGAGTCGTCTGGCTTGACCAGCCACCAAATGCCAAGGGCGCCCACGACGAGGACGAACACCGCCGCAGCTGAGAGGAGCAAGATCAACGGGGTGTTCACACCTCCGCTGCTAGCGGGGGCGGGCGGCGGTGCCCACCCGGGTGGTGGGGGTGGGCCGCCTGCAGGTGGTGGCGGCGTGCCGCTGGGTGGCGGTGGAGGTGGGGCGTCGGGAGGTGGTGGCGGGTAAGAGTCCCGTTCAGAGTCGCTCATCGTCACCCCTCGTGTTTGCCTGCCGACTACTACACCCTAGTGCCGGTTGCGCGGGCGCATAGGCCAACCGGCACGATGACGTTGGGTTGACAGCTTGGCTGCCATTTGGCGAGATTCCTGGTGTATGCCTGAAATGAGCGTTTTCTAGTTTTGAATCCGGGAGGGGTGAGGCATGGTCCTGCGCGTCGTGCAGTGGGCGACCGGTGGAGTCGGTGTGGCCGCAGCAGCTGCTGTGCTGGAACATCCCGACCTCGAACTAGTGGGGTGCTGGGTCCATTCGGCGGCCAAGGCCGGCCGCGACGTTGGCCACATCATCGGCACTGATCGGCTTGGCGTGACCGCGACTAACAGCATCGACGAGATCCTCGCGTTGAGCGCCGACGCCGTCATCTATGCCCCATTGATAGCCAACGCCGATGAAGTCGCCGCGCTGTTGCGATCGGGCAAGAACGTTGTCACTCCAGTGGGTTGGCTATATCCAAGTGAACGCAGCGGAGCGTCGCTGAGGGCCGCAGCGGTCGAGGGCAATGTCACTTTGCACGGCACCGGCATCGCGCCTGGTGGGATAAGTGAGAAGTTTCCGTTGATGTTGTCGGCAATGTCGACAGGTGTGACGTTTGTCCGGGCCGAAGAGTACTCGGACCTGCGAACCTACGAGGCGCCCCAGGTGCTGCGCCACGTGATGGGTTTCGGTGGCGCCCCGGACAAGGCCTTGACCGGACCGATGCAGAAGATGCTGGATGCTGGTTTCATCCAGGCTGTCCGAATGTGTGTGGATCAGTTGGGTTTTGCCACCGATCCCAAGGTGCGGACATCCCAGGAAGTGGCGGTGGCGACTGCAACGATCGATTCGCCGATGGGGCCGATCGAACCCGGGCAGGTCGCCGGCCGCAGATTTCACTGGGAGGCGCTTGCAGGCGGTGAAGTCGTGGTGCGGGTGACGGTGAACTGGTTGATGGGCGAAGAGAACCTCGAGCCGGCGTGGTCATTCGGCGACCAGGGGCAGCGCTACGAGATAGAGGTGCACGGCAACCCGGATTTCACTGTGTCGGTCAAAGGGTTTCAGTCAGAGGTCGGCGGGCAAGGCCCGGAGTGCGGTGTGGTCGGCACCGCCGCGCATTGCGTGAACTCGGTCCCTGCGGTGTGCGCGGCACCGCCCGGCATCGCGACCTATCTGGACCTTCCGCTGATAAGCGGCAAGGCCGCACCCCGCTTTCGCTGAACGCCAGCCCGACGACCTGACTAGCATTGCTCAGTATGACCAGGGCACATGTGATGGTGCAGTCGCGCGCAATACCCGTCGACGTGGGCACCGCCTTCGCGCGGACGTTGTCGATGTCCCCGGCTACCATTTTCGGCCAGCGGTACGGCCTAATCCGCCCGATTGAGGCCATTCGAGACCAAACCGGGGACTGGGCCACCGTAGGGCAAACCCGCACGGTGGTCCCGAGCGTAGGCAGCATGCATGAGGAACTGGTTGTCGTCGATGCTCCGAATGTTTTTCGCTACCGCCTGTCGAGGGTCACCGGTCCACAGGCCGCACTGATCGACCATGTAGAGGGGGAATTTTTGTTCACGCCCATCGGCACCGGCACCAACGTGACCTGGCGTTGGACCGTGCATCCGAAATCAACAGCTGCGGCTTTGGCAATGCCTGCGTTCGCGATACTGTGGCGGGGGTTCGCCCGGCAGGGCTTAGAACAACTCTCCGACGAACTCCTCCGCTGATCTGCCAACGGGGGACGGCGCTGTGGCGGCTCCCGGTCTATGGTCGCCATCTACGGCAAGAATGGAACCAGTTGAATCTGAGAAACCGCTCGGCGGACCGTAGATGACGGCCGACAAGCGTGCGCTGGTGCTCGCCGGCGGTGGACTGGCCGGCATCGCCTGGGAAACTGGTGTCCTGCTGGGGATCTGTGAGGAAGTTCCCGAAGCTGGCCGGGCACTCCTGAGTTCGGATGTGCTGCTGGGAACTTCGGCCGGTTCGGCTGTCGCCGCCCAAATCAGCAGCGGCCTGCCCCTGGGGGAGTTGTTCGCACGGCAGGTGGAGGCGGGCGAAACTCAGGAGATCCATCCCGGTGTGTCCGTGGAGGACATCGCTGAGCTGTTTTTGGCCGCGATGCTCACTGCTGGCGAGACTAAGGCGCAGAAGCTGCAAAAGATCGGCGCGGCGGCCTTGGATCTTTCGGGGCGCGCCGAGACGGTGCCGGAAGCGGTGCGTAGATCGGTGATCGCCCATCGACTGCCGTCCCACGACTGGCCGCAGAGGGTGCTGCGCATCACTGGAATCGACATTGCCACAGGTGAACTCGTGGTGTTCGACAAGGACTCCGGAGTCGCTTTGGTGGACGCCGTCGCCGCAAGCTGTGCGGTCCCGGCAGCGTGGCCACCGGTGACGATCGGTGATCGTCAGTTCATGGACGGAGGGGTGGCTAGCGCCGTGAACATGTCGGCGGTGCAGGACTGCGGTGTCGCGGTAGCGCTGGTGCCCTCCGGCGTGGACGCACCATCACCCTGGGGGACACCTGCCGTCGACGAGATCGGCGCATTCCCGGGGTCGACCCTGGCGGTGTTCGCCGATACTGAATCGCTCGCGGCATTCGGGCCCAACTCGCTGGATCCGGCGTGCCGCGTGCCATCGGCACAGGCGGGTCGGGCCCAGGGACGTCGTGAGGCGCATCGGGTGGCCACGTTCCTAAGGCTCTGACAGTTCCTCGTCGAACGTGTCGAACGCTGCGCAGGCGAGTTCCTGCCCGATCTCGATGACCTCGTTGGCGCGATGGAAATCCAAGGCGCGGCACGCTGTCCGGGGAACCTCGATCAGCAGGTCGGGCGGATAGGCCGCCAGCGTATGACGTGCCAACGCGCTCTGCGCGATGTCGATGGTGCGGTTCATCACCTCGAAGCCGCCGAGCTTGGGGACTGCCGGCACGTCCTGGTCCTCGGCTTCGTCCTCGGTACCGTCGTCGGATGTGACAAATCGGCCCAGCACCGCGCGGCCCGCTTGGGTGTCGATCAGCGACCGAGCTGTCTTAGTGTCGAGCAAGGACGATGTATTGCGCCACATGCGACTCAGCAAGTCGGCTGTCAGACTCTCACCCACCCCCCCTCGGGCATTCGGATCGTTCCCGGAAAGGCTGACAGCGATCGTGGCGTCGGCGTTGACCGCGGCGATCGGCGCCATCGGGATCGGGTCGAGAATGCCGCCGTCGGCGAGCAATCGGCCGTCCAGCATGTGGGGGGTGATAACACCGGGAATCGCGATCGACGCTCTGATCGCGTCGTCTACCGGACCGCGCTGCATCCACACGGACTTGCCGGCGACCAGGTCGGTGGCTACCGAGGTGAATGGCATCGGTAACTCCTCGATGGTGACTGTGCCCAGAATTTCGCGCACAGCTTCGAGGATTTTCTCTGCCCGCAACACTCCGGCGGAGGTGATCGACGGATCCAGGAGGCGCAGCACCGCACCCTGGGTCAAAGCGCCTGCCCACGAAGAGTATTCATCCAGCTTGCCGGCAGCCTCGAGCCCGCCGACCAGTGCGCCCATGGAGGATCCGGCAATGCCGACGATCTCGTGGCCCCGCTCGTGCAGCTCGTTGATGACGCCGATGTGGGCGTAGCCCCGCGCCCCACCACTACCCAGCGCCAGTGCGACTCGCATATAGCTTATTCTGCGCCTTCGTCGGGTTCCGATGTCCGACTTGTGGCCAACTGCGTGCAGTTCAGATATCTGACCGCCAGGGTTTGCACCTTCTAGGGGTCGGTGGCCTAGGAGTCGGTGCGAATAACTGGACTGCACCCGGCCCCGACTGCTGTACGGAAGTCTGACGCGCCGGCCCTTTTTCCGGCGGCTATCCGCATAGCCCTTCGACGGCTCCCTGCACGGCCACGATGACTGCGGACTGTTCCCCAGGGGACAGCTCGGGCCAAGGCCTGCCGAATGTGGCCGGGCCGAACGACTCCTCGGTCTGGATCGTCTTCAAGTAGGGCTCGAACTGTGTCTGCGGATCGCCGCCCCGTTGATCCATCCACGTCCTGGCAGCTCGGCAGGCCTGGAAATAGTCGTCCTCAGTGGACTCCGCGGGAGCACTGACAGCCGTCGTCACCCCGTCGGGGGACACCCCGACGCCACGGGGCGCCACAGATGTGGAGGTGACCGCCCCGCTACTCGCAGAGGTGGAGGGTGCGGCGGAAGTTGGCTTCGGCTCGGTGGTCGACGAGCATCCGGACACGATTACCAGAGCCGCCCCCGTTGCGCTGAGGGCGCGACGTGAGTGCCTCGGCATACCGTCAATCTAGGCACCGATTCTCGGGCCGCGGCTCCTGGGGTCCGCTATCGCAGCTCAGCGACCTAGTTGGACACAGGCTGTGTGATCGGCCCGCGGACCGCCCATCCCGGCTTTAGTCTGAGCTCACCTACGGCCAGAGCGAGGTCTCATGCAGATCGGGGCACAGGATCCGCGCCACCTTGCCGAGCCCGACCTAGAGGAAAAGGGCCTGTCGCGGAACGCGGTGGGCTTGTTGGGTGGGACCGTTCTGGGGATTTCGTCGGTGGCGCCGGCTTATGTGCTGACCGCGACGATCGGCATTCTGGTCGCCGAAGCCGGGTCGAAGATGGTCGTGGTCATCATCGCGGGTTTCCTACCGATGTTTTTCGCCGCCTACGCATACCGTGAACTCAACAAAGTGGCACCTGATTGCGGGACGTCATTCACCTGGACCACGAAAGCTTTTGGTCCCTACATCGGCTGGATCGGTGGCTGGGCTGCGGTAATGGCCACGGTGATCGTGTTGTCCAACCTCGCCGGGGTCGCGGTTCAGTTCTTCTATCAGTTGGTCGGCGACGTGGTCGGAAGCGACAGCCTCGCCACGATATGGCAGAACCCGGTGATCAATGTCCTGACGTGTCTGGCCTTCTTGGCGGTGGCAACCACGATCGCCTATCGCGGTATCACCACGACCGAACGCGTGCAGTTCGTTCTCGTCGGTTTCCAGATGGTGGTTTTGTTGACTTTCGCTGTGATCGCGATAGTGAAGTCGGGGTCATCGGAAACCGGCATCCCTTTCAGCTTCGACTGGTTCAGCCCGGTCGGGCTGACGATGTCGGCCTTCATCGCCGGCCTATCCGGTTCGATCTTCGCGTTCTGGGGCTGGGATACCGCCTTGACTGTGAACGAAGAGTCCCGTGACTCCGATCGCACACCCGGGCGTGCTGCGCTTCTCTGTGTGGTGTCGATCTTGCTGACGTACCTGTTGGTGGCCATCGCCACTCAGATGTACGCAGGAGTAGGAACCGAGGGCCTCGGCCTGGGCAGTGAGGAAGTCGAGGAAAACGTGTTCGGCGCTCTGTCCGAGCCGGTCCTGGGCGAGCCGCTGCATCTGTTGCTGTTCCTGGCGGTGCTCGCATCGAGTGCGGCGAGCCTCATCACCACCTTCCTACCCACGTCGCGAACGATGCTGGCGATGGGAACCTACAAGGCGTTTCCGAAACGATTCGCCAATGTCCATCCCCGCTTCATGACGCCGTCCTTTGCGACCGTCGCCGCCGGCGGCGGAGCAGCGGTCTTCTATTCGGTGCTCACATTCATCAGTGAGAGCGTGCTCACCGACACGATCTACTCACTGGGGATCATGATCTGCTTCTATTACGGTCTTACCGCTTTCGGTTGTATCTGGTTCTTCCGGCACGAGTTGTTTTCCAGCGTAACCAGTTTCATCTTCAAGCTGCTATTTCCGTTACTTGGTGGTCTGGGCCTGCTCGTGGTGTTTGTCATCACCTTGCGCGACAGCGCATCTCCAGACTATGGCAGTGGTGCGAGCATCGGCGGCGTCGGCTTGGTCCTCGTCTTGGGTCTTGGTCTCATTCTGATTGGGGTGGCGTTGATGTTGATTATGCGGGCACGCCAGCCGGAATTCTTCCGCGGTGAAACCCTGCGCAAGGACACCCCTGTGCTTGTCGCGGAAACATAGGCGCGTGGCCTAAGAGTTCTCGTCGCTGTGTAGCAACGGACGCAGCTTCTCGGTCTTCTCGGGCGTCCATCCTGGTGGGGACATGACCGCTGCCCACGCGTTGGCGACGTCCTGGACGTAGACGTGGCCGTGGCCGTCGGGGACGTTCACCGCGACCGCCATGTCGGCAGACACTTGCAGGAAAGTGACGATCGGAATCCACATCGTGTCTGGCGACACGTCGTAGCCCCGCGGTTCACGCAGCCAGTCCGGTTCGGCGAATAGTAGGTCGGGACTCCACCATGCGATCGGGTCCGACGCATGTTGCAGATACACCACTCGCGGTTGGCCCCAGGGGTCG
>JBMYXJ010000034.1:0-12011 GCA_049608285.1 Mycobacterium sp.
GGGCCAACACACTACACAGTCACCGACTTATCTACCAACGCCACCACTGGCCTACGCGGTGTACTCGGCTACTGGGACGACTCCGGCGCGGCCCGCGTGGCTGGCTCGGCGGTTGCGGGCGACACCGTTACCCTCGCGCTCGGTGGCACCCAAGACCTCGGGGCAACCGACAACATCCTCTACCCAGCGGCGGGGGTAACAATCATCGGCCCCGGTGCGTCGAGCCTCACCATCATCGGTCGGCTATTCTCGCTCGGCACCGGCGGCGTTTCGGTCGTTTCGCGGCTGGAAGGCTGGACGCTGGCCCCGACCGGGCTGGCCTCCATCCACACGCTCGGCCTCGGCGGCGGCGACGCCTCGGTGTGCGGCGTGCAAGACGTGTCGCTGGTCTACAAAGACTGGCGATGCTACGACAGCGCGCCCGCCAGCAGCAGCAACAACCTGTTCACCAACTGGTCGGAGAGCGGCGACCCTACCATCTGCCTCCGCTGCGACTCCGAGTTTGAGGGGGCAGGGGCCGACGCCTACTCGACCAAGGGTGACGGCCTTCGCACCGCCCGCGACCTCGGCATCGGCAACCTCTACAAAGAGTGGGGGAGCGGGACCAACAACAACGGGGCGACCGCTCACGATGCGTGGGAGATGTTCGGATGGGGCAACCAGTACCGCCGCTCCTCGGCAGCGGGCATCCCGCTATCGCACGCGAGCAACGCAGGCACCACCTACGAGGCCAACGCCGACATCGAGGGCGGGACCGTTCAAGGTGTGGGCACGCTGATTAACTCGCGTGTCAACTTGCAAGACAGCGCGATCCTCAACGCAGGCTCGATCCTCACGCTATGCCAGGGCGTCAAGTTCCTCGGGGCCGAGGGCAAGCATCTCAACACCATCGCGGGTGCCCAGCTCACCGATGTCGCGTTTACGGATTACAACGGGGGCGGGGGAGGCTACCCCGCGATCCAAACCATCGGCACGCCGAGCGGTGCGATCAACCTGCTGCGATGCGTGTTCGACGGCTACCGAGGACTCGACACCCGTGGCGGCACAGGCGACGGCTCGATCGTTGACAGCATCTTCAAGACGACCAGCTTCACCGCCCTAAAAGACGGCGGAACCTACACCACCAGCGGTAATCAAGTATCGGCGGCGGGGCACAACATCCCCTTCACCGGCACGGGCGATGTCATCGGGGCCGTCTCGCAGGGCACGGTAGACGACGCCATCGCGGTCATCGACGCGATGTTTAACACCGCAGCACAGCCCGACCCCAACCGGCTTGCCTCGGCGATCCTCGCGGGCAACGGTGCGGCGATCCTGGCGATGACGCCGGGGGAGATTGCTTACCAGTTCGCGCCGATTAGCGGCCTTCATCGTGTCAACCTTCGAGGGCTTCGCGGCCGACCCAGGCCGTCGCTGGTGGCATAAATCAACCCTATCACCCAACGAAAACGGAACAAGCCATGACACAATCAATCAACACGAAGATCCCCAAGACCGGAGCAAGGCGGCTGCTGACCAATAACAGCACCGCCTCGTCCTTCCCCGCGATCACCGACTCCGACGCTGCATACACGGCCGTCGATGAGTCTGGAGACCCGTCTGGCAACTACGCGGTTATCGACCCGAGCGACTACGCCGTGGTCTCGATGCAGTTCTTTGGCACCGACGCGGCCAACGAGACCTTCAACGTGCTTGTCCTCGGCGTCAAGAAGTTTGACGGAAGCGACGACCACACCTACGACGTGGTGGCCAACCTGTCGGTGACGCTCGGCGCGGCCACGGGTCGCGATGGCTCGACGGTCGAGGACGAGAACTTCTATGCGGACACCATTGTCGCCAACAAGGCCGTTGGGGGCAGCGACACCATCAGCCCGGCGGACGACCGCAAGGCGACCTTCCGATTCAACAACGACGGCTACGAGCAGATCATCGTGCTGTTCGACCTAACCGGAGCGGCGTCGGCCAACGGCCTCTACTGGCTCAGCTGACCACACCATGCCTAGGGCAAGAACACATCCCGGCGAGCGAGAGCGCATGGCGGACCGCGCCGTCAAGGCCCTGGAGCTGCGCAAGCGCGGAATGACCTACGCGAAGATCGGCGAGGAGCTTGGCGTGTCGATGCAGACGGCGCACAAGGATGTCAAGACCTCGCTGTCGGACCTGGCGGCGCTTGGCCTCACCCTATCGGTGGAGCTGCGCCAGATGGAGCTGGAGCGACTGGACGCGGCGCTGCTAGAGGTTAATCGAGTTCTTGCGAAGTACCGGAACAAGCCGGAGATGGTTCTTAAGGCCGTGGACCGTCTCCAGCGTCTGTCCGAGTCCCGCCGCAAGCTCCTGGGCATCGACCAGCCCCAGCGCATCGACGTCACCACCGGCGGCGAGCCTATGCAGAAGCGCATCGTGATCGTCGACTCGCAGGACGGCACCGATCAGCGATGTCTGACGCACGGCGACGAGATTGAAACATTCCCCGAGATCACCGAGTGACCGCCACCCTGGAACAACCCGAGCAGCAGACGCAGACCTTCGAGGCCCGCGGCGCCATCGCGCAGCTATTCCGTTGCACCGACGACGAGGTGTTAGTCGAGGGGCCAGCGGGCACCGGCAAGTCGCGCGGCGTGCTTGAGCGCATCGACTACCTGGCCGACCAGTACCCGGGCATCCGCGTCCTGATCGGCCGCAAGACCCGGGCGTCCATGAGCCAGTCGATCCTGGTCACGCTTGAGGACCACGTCTGGGCTGAGGGTCACGAGTCCCTGACCGGGGCCAGTCGAAGCCACCGCAGCAGCTACAAGTACCGCAACGGAAGCGAACTGATTATCGCTGGATTCGACGACCCCGAGCGGATCAAGTCCACCGATTACGACATCGTCTACATCAACGAGGCGACCGAGCTGACGCTGACCGGCTGGGAGATGGCGGTGGGGCGTCTGCGCAACGGCAAGATGCCCTTCCAGCAGGCGATCGCCGACTGCAACCCCGACGCGCCGTCACACTGGCTGAACAATCGCGCTGACAAGGGCGGTATGGCCCGGCTCTACAGCAGGCACCACGACAACCCCCGGTACTTTACGCGCGACAGGCGGCGGACCAAGGCGGGGGATGCCTACCTGGGCAAGCTCGACCGCCTGACCGGTGTCCGCGCCCTGCGACTACGCGAGGGCAAGTGGGCGGCTGCCGAGGGCATCGTGTACGACAACTACGACCCGGCCATCCACCTGGTCGATCGGTATGTCATCCCCGATTCGTGGCGGCGCATCCGCGTCATCGACTTCGGATACACCAACCCATTCACTGTCCAGTGGTGGGCGATCGACGGTGACGGCCGGATGGTGATGTACCGCGAGCTGTACCACACGCGCCGCCTGGTCGAGGACTGGGCCAAGGAGATCATCAGGCTCAGCGAGGGCGAGACGATCGAGGCAACGATCACCGACCACGACGCGGAGGACCGGGCGACGCTGGAGCGTCACGGCATCCCCGACACGATCGCGGCGCACAAGGCGGTGACCACCGGCATCGAGGCCGTTCAATCGCGCCTCCGCGTTGAGGACGACGGCAGGCCCCGGCTGACGATCATGAAGGACTCGCTTATCGGCAAGGAGCAGGCGCTCGAAGAAGTCGGCAAACCAACGTGCCTTGCCGAGGAAATCCCCGGCTACGCCTACCCGCCGGGCCGAAAGGGCCGGTCCATCGGCGAGGCCCCGGTCAAGGAAAACGACCACGCCTGCGACGGCATGCGCTACGGCGTGGCCTACGAGGACAATCTCGGGGCGAAAGAGGTCTACATCGGCGGCTCGATGCTGGATAACGAAACAATCGCCGATACAGATCAGGACTGGTACGGCGACGAGGATGACGACTCATGGGTGTAATCAAAACTCTACCAACGCGGATCGGCGCGGCCTACAAGGCGCTGACCTCGCGTGACCAGTACGTCGAGGCATCAACGCGCCTGTACGAGGGCAGCGGCCACTACGGCGCGAAGCCCTGGCCGTTCGACTACAACCGCGCCGTCCACCAGTGCCAGGGGTGGGTCTACCGCTGCGTGATCGGTAACGCCCAGGCTGCTGCGTCGGTGCCCCTGCGGATGTACGTCCGCAAGCGAACGGGCTTGCAGCTCAAGGCGATGGGCCTTGGTGCCCCGGCCTTTGAGCGACGCAAGGTCAGCACGGTGAAGAAGAAGTGGCTGCGCGGAGAGTATCGCGACCACCGGCCTAGCGCGGTCGTTCGGCACAAACTGGCGGAGTTCGGCGACGACTTCGAGGAGGTCACCGATCACCCGGTCTTAAACCTACTACGCACCGTCAACCCGATGATGAACGGGTTTGACCTGGCGACCTTCCGGCTGGTGTCGCTGCAGCTCACCGGCAACGCCTACCTGCACCCGGTCATGAACCCATCGCTACGTCGACCGGCCGAGATATGGCCGATGATGTCGAACTGGACCAAGATCGTTCCGACCAAGGGCGACGACGATGACGCCGTGATCGGGTACGTCTACGGTGGCGATTTCACGCGCGAGCACCGCTTCGAGACAGACGAGGTGCTTCACTTCGCGCGTGACCGGTACATCAGAGACCCGCACTACGGCTACGGCCCGCTGGAAGCCGCGTGGTCAGCCGTCGGCCTGTCGTACTCGAAGCGGATCAGCGACAAGGCGCTGTTCGATAACTTCGCCCGGCCTGACTACATCCTGTCGGTCGAAGGCGCGGGCAAGGACCAGGTCGAGCGCACCGAGAGCCGCATCAACGCCCTGCGTCGCGGCGTGCGCAACGTCGGCAAGGCGCTGGTGACCAACGGCAAGGCCCGCGTCCAGACGCTTCAGTTCCCGCCCAAGGACATCGGCGAGTTCAATGAGATTCTCGAAGAGGTCGCGGGCGTGTTCGGCTACCCCATCCAGAAGCTGAAGGCAGCGTATGAGCCCAAGGCCAACGCCGAGGTCGCGGACTACTCGTGGATGAAAGACACGATCAACCCGATGCTCCGGCACGACGAGGAGACGCTGAACCAGGGCGGGTATCTCGGCCTGTTCGGCGACGGCTCGCTACTCGACGACGCAGTTCTGGCATACGACGACCCAGTGCCCGCGAACGCTGAGGCCCGGCGGCTGGATTCGTCGGTGTATGTTGCCATCGGCTCGCGCACCATCAACGAGGACCGCGAGGATATGGGCCTTCCCCCCGTCGAGGGTGGCGACGAACCCCGCGTCAACGGCGTGGCGATCAGTGCGCTGGATGCTCAGGCCGAGGCGCAGGTGGAGGCTGTGAGCCAGCCGTTCGGCGCGGGGTTCACACCATCGCCCGCCCCGACACCAACCCCAGCGCCCAGCGCGTCCGACATAGCCGCGCAAGTCATGGCGATGATGCAGCAGGGAAAGTCGGATCAAGAGAAGCCTGCCACCGAGGCCATCGACCACAAGCCCGAGTCCCGCGCCAAGGCCCTGGCCAAACGCATCCGCGAGCGTCACGACGCAAGCTGCGCCATGCTCATGGTCACCGGCGATGCCTCAGACCAGGCATTCCACTTCAACAACTACGACCTGAACCCGGCCGACATCGCCGCCGAGGGCGTCGAGGTCGAGCCGCACGTCACGATCAAGTACGGGCTGACCACCGACCAGTTCGAGGACGTTGCGCCGGTCCTTCGCGCGGCCCAGCCGATCCGGGTGCGCTTCGGCAAGACCGCGATCTTCGAGGCCGAGGAACACGACGTGGTCTATGTGGCGGTCGAGTCCGAGCAACTTGGCACCCTGCACGATCAGCTGGGCGAGTTGCCCAACACCGACGAGCACACCGACTACACCCCGCACATGACGCTGGCCTACGTTGAATCCGGCAAGGGCCAGCAGTACGCGGGCAGCGACCAGTTCGAGGGCTTGGAGGCGATTCTTCACACGGTCGTCTTCAGGGCCAGCAACGGCGACAGCAGCGTGGTGACGCTGCGGCGACAACCCCCAACAGGAGACGGCGATGATAATCCAGGCAAAAACCGCGAAGGAAGCGGCCGAGATGGCGGCGGTCAAGTGCTCGAATCTGGGCATAGCCGCAACGAAGGGGGCAGCAATAAAAGTGTGTCCCACCCCAAAGCACGGGGAGTGGGAGGTGACGACCTCGGAGGAAGATCAACCGCCGACTCTAACTTGGGAACAACAGATGGCGAAGGATCTGACATCTCAACTGCCGGACGGGTCAAGGGCGATCGAGGTGGAGCGGATAATCACGCTGGAGAGCGGGATGAGGGTAGTTGCGACGATTCGGCTGGGTGTGCCTGCGGCGATGCAGAAGTCGAAACATCCGCCGACGGAGAGGATGCCAGTCAGGCAAGCCAACCCGACGCCGCCCACCTCCCCATCGGCTTCAAGGGCTACGCCAAAGCCGTAGAGGGCGCAGCCGATGACACCGAGCGCGACGGCGAGTCCGAGACGCCCATCCAGCGGTTCGCCCGCCTGCTCGCCGCCGCCTTCGAGGCCCAGGCCACCGCCGCGCTCGCAGCGCTGGGCAAGACCAAGGACAAGGCCAAGCGACGCAGCAAGCGGAAGCTGACCGACGAAGAGTTGGCTGAGCGCCGACGCATCGCCTTGGAAGACACGCGGATCCTTACCGTGCTAGAGTCGCTGAACGAGGCGGTGCTGACCGAGGCGATCGAGCAGGCACTGCCCCCGATGATCTCGGCCGGTGCCAACGCCGGTGCCGAGCAGATTGGGCAGACGATGGCCGCTGCCGGCCAAGACGACGGCCGGGTGTCGGTCGGATTCGACGTATCGAACCCCTTGGTCGAGCGGGCAGCCCGCGAGCGCTCTATCGAGCTTGCAGGCGACCTGAACCAGACCACGGTCAACCGCCTTCGCGACTCACTGGCCGACGGCATCGCCGAGGGCGAGACAAACGCCCAATTGTCCGAGCGCGTCCGCACGCAGTTCGACAGCTTCACCGATAGCCGCGCCGAGCAGGTGGCACGCACCGAGTCGGCCCTGGCCTACGAGCAGGGCCAGCAGGACGCATGGAAGGAGTCGGGTGTCGTCGCGGGTAAGCAGTGGATTCTGGCCCCAGGAGCGTGCCAATTTTGCATCGCCGTCGCCAAGGAGTTCAACGGAAAAACCGTCGATCTTGACGGCGATTTTGTCCCCAAGGGGTCAACCGTGCAGGGCGTCAATGGTGGTACGATGAAGACGGATTACAGGGCCATCAACGGCCCGCCGCTCCACCCCCAATGCCGGTGTGACCTCATGCCCGTCCTTGGCGGAGAGTTCGCCGACCTGGCCAAGGCGATCAAAGACGATGACCGACAGACAATCACCAAATTCTGGCGAGCCCGAGAAGCCGGACGACAAGACGATCTTCGAGATGAAGATCGGGATAAGCCCGGCGCTGATCGACCTGCTGACGTTCCTGGATGAGGTAGACGAGCTGTGTGAGCTGCTGCCCGACTGGCTGCCGGATCACGACGAGCGGATAGCACGAATCAAAGCGCAGGCCCAGCGGCTATGCGACAACGCATTAAAAGAGAGCAAGGATGCCGACCATGACGACAACCACGACCCACCGCCCAGGAACCAAGGCATGGCATGACCGCGTGCTGACCGGCCTTCGCCGCAAGTACGGCGACGGCGCGAAGTTGGCGACCATCAGCGCCAAGATGGACGCCGACACCGCCGACCCCTTCCTGTTCACCGCCCGCATCACCAAGGACGTGCTCGACCGCGACGGCGAGGTGCTTCTGCCTGGCGGCATGGACGCCACCGACTTCGATAAGAGCGGGGCGGTCTTCTACAACCACGACTACAACCTGCCGGTGGCCGCGCCGGTCGGCAAGCTCAAGAAGACCGCCGAGGCCATCATCGGCCGCGCTCGGTTCATGGAGCGTGTCGAGGGCGACACCGGCGAGTTTCTGCCCGACTATGTGCGGTCGTTCGTGACCTGCATGGCCAAGGCGGGCCGGTCCGCAGGCGTGTCCATCGGCTTCGACCCCATCGAATCGCGGATGCCAACCAAGAAAGACCGCGAAGTCTACGGCCCCGGTATCACGCTCGTGTTCACACGCTGGAAGCTGCTGGAATGGTCCATCGCGCCGGTGCAGGCGAACCAAGAAGCGTTTGTCACGGCGATGGGCAAGTCGCTGGACGCCGCCGTGTGCAAGTCGCTGTTCGGCACCGCGCCCAAGGCGAAGGCCCCCGCGCCGGACGTCGGGGCCGAGACGGCCCCGCCCGACCTGTCGCTGGCCGCGCTCCACACCAAGCTGTACCGAAGCGCCCGCGCCCAGCGCCGCGAGGCGAAGCGGGCCGAGCAGGCCCGGGCGACCGCGATGGCCCGGCTCAAGTCCGCGAACATCATGGCGTCCGCCGACATCGCCCGCGCGAAGGTGCGCGGCGAGCTGTATGTGGGGCAGTTCGACCGATGACCGACCCCGCCCCCCTGGTTCTGCGCGTCGCCGAGGTCTGTACGCTGCTTGATGTCTGCGAGAACACGGCCTACAACCGGATCGCCGCGCAGGCCGAGCCGTTCCATAACGCCTACCGAGAGGGGAGGACATACCGCATCCCCGTCGCCGACGTCTGCGCGTATCTGTCCGCCCGCAACGTCCCCATCCCCAAGAGCCTGCGGCACGCCGCAGCGTAGACCATCCCAGGAACCCCGACCATGAAGACCGCCGACTGGCCCATCGACAAGCCCACGCCCTACGCCAACAACCCGCGCAAGAACGACGCGGCGGTAGACAAGGTGGCCGCGTCCATCGAGGCGTTTGGCTTCCGCCAGCCCATCGTCGTTGACAAGGATGGCGTGGTGGTCGTCGGCCACACCCGGCTGAAGGCGGCGCAGAAGCTGGGCATGAAGAAGGTGCCGGTCCACATCGCCGCCGACCTGACGCCAGAGCAGGCCCGGGCGTACCGGCTGGCGGATAACCGGGTGGCGGAGGAGGCCGAGTGGGACACCGACGCGCTGATGAGCGAGGTGGACGCACTGCTCGCAGACGGCTTCGACGCGGACCTGCTGGGCTTCGACGACGGCGAACTCGACGCGATGCTTGCCGCAGAGCCCGAGCCGGATGTCACCGAAGACGAAGTGCCCGAGGCCCCCGCCGACCCCGTGACCAAGCCCGGCGACTTGTGGCTGCTGGGGGAGCATCGGGTGCTGTGTGGGGACTCGACGAAGGCGGAGGATGTTGAGCGGGTGATGGGGGGGGGCAAGGCTGATTTGTGTTTTACGTCGCCGCCGTATGGCGCTGGCAATGTCGCAAAGCTTAGAGACCACTACGTTCGCGGAGCTGCAAAACGCGAATCGTTCTATGACCAGCACGAAGACGCGCCTGATGGATGGCCGAAACTCATGGCCGGATGGTTTGATGCTGTTCGGCCTGTGGCTGAGTGTGTGATTTGCAACGTGCAAATGCTGGCGGACAACAAGCGCCACTTAGTGACGTGGCTGGCTGATCGGGTAGATGACCTATGCGACGTGATCGTATGGGACAAAGTGAACGCCGCGCCTCAAATGCAATCGAACGTGCTATCAAATGCTTTTGAGTTTTGCTTTGTCTTTGGCGGGAACGCAAGCCGCTCGATCCCCTTTTCTAACTTCCACGGCACGATTCAAAACGTGCTGCGAATAGACCCAAGAGGGAAAAATGATAACGCCGACAAGCACCGGGCTGTTTTCCCCGTTGAGTTCCCCGCATGGTTTTTGGGGACGCTCTGCCCGAACGCCAAAAGCGTGATTGACCCATTCCTCGGCTCCGGCACCACCCTCATCGCCGCCGAGCAACTCAACCGCAAGTGCTACGGCATCGAGATCAGCCCGGCCTACTGCGATGTCATCGTCACGCGGTGGGAGGCGCTGACCGGCAAGACGGCCAAGCTTGCCGAACGCGAGACCGCCGCCGCATAGCGCCCGCGAACATCTGAACCGACCGGCCCCGCTTCACGGAGGGGCTTTTTTGCGCGTGTCACAACCACCGAGCCACAGCCAGCCACAAACCCGCGCGAAACACTACAGACAAGCGAGCCCCGTAGCGTATAAGAAACATATCGAGGGGCAGTCGCCCCAAGCGGAAAAACCCAACGCGGCCATGCCTGGCCTGACCGGACTACGAGCCGGAGAGCCGGGCCAGCTTCATCGGACCGAACAACCGCACGCACGGCGTGGCAGGTCAAGTCGGTGAATGGAGCGAAGCCAACGAGATGCACACGCATCCCGCTGTTTTCGCAATCCACCCATTTACCAAGGACTCCTGCTATGCCAGCCCCCCTGCAAAAGAAGAAGATCACCCCCGAAGACCTGGGCGCGGAGCTCGTCCGCGAGCTGGGCGTCAAGGCCGCGTCCGTCGAGGCGTGGAAGAAGAAGGCGCTCGCCCACGTCCGATCCAAGATGCTCGAAGTCGTAGACGCCGAGGGCAATGCCATCGACGCCACGCTCGTCGTCGGCGCGGTCGCGCCCGATGAGAAGGAGCTGGAACCCGAGGACGAGGGCGACGGGACCGAAACCAAGAACGAGGACGCCGAGGAAGACGAGGACGGCCTCGAAACCCAGAAGGCGCTGGTCCAGGGGATGCTCAAAACCTTCGAGCGGGACAACCGCCGCGAGACCGACGCCCGGATCAAGACACTCCGCGTCACCGGTGGCGGGTTCCGCAACGACGACGACAAACGCCACGGCTTCAAGTCGATGGGCGAGTTCGCCAAGACCGTCAAGGGTTTTGTGACCCACGGCGAGCGCGACGAGCGCCTGCTCAAGGGCATGGGCCAGAAGGACGCCGACGGCGTGATGACCAAGGCCCCCAGCACCTTCGCCAGCACCGGCGTCGGGGCGGACGGCGGCTTTCTGGTCCCCACCGAGTTCCGCGCATCCATCAACGAGCACCTGTTCGGCGACCAGGCCCTGCTGCCACTGACCGACATGCTGACTGTCTCGGGCAATACCATCGTGGTCCCCCGCGATGAGACGACCCCGTGGGGCGGCGACGGCGTCTCCGTGTCGTGGCCCGGCGAGAAGTCCAACCGGGCGATCACCGCGTCTAAGCCCAAGCTGGGCGAGGACACGATCAAGCTCAACAAGGTCGCTGCGCTGGTCCCCGTCACCGAGGAGCTGGCCGACGACTCGGCGATCGCGCTGGAGTCCTACCTTGATAGCAAGGTCGGCGCGAAGCTGGACTACGCGGTCGCCGATGCGTTTATCAACGGCGACGGCAACGGCAAGCCGCTGGGCGTCCTCAACTCCGGCGCGCTGGTCACGGTCGCCAAAGAAACCAGCCAGACCGCCGACACCATCAACACGGCCAACGTGCTGAAGATGGTCGAGGCGCTGCACGCGAGCAACGACAGCTCAGTCCGGTGGATCCACCACCGCACGGCGTTCTCGCAGCTCGCGCAGCTCACGCTCGGCGACGCGCCTATGTTCATCCCCGCCGGCACCATCGACCAGAAGGTTCGCGACGCCTCGCTGCTCGGCTACGGGATGCGCAAGCACCAGGCGGCGCAGATCGTCGGCGACAAGGGCGATGTCTACCTCATCGACTGGTCCGCCTACCAGACGGCGGTCAAGACCGTCGGCGTCAAGCGGGACGTGTCGATGCACCTCTACTTCGACACCGACGACCTCGCCTTCCGCTACGTCTTCCGCGTCGCAGGCCAGTCGAAGTTCACCCAGGCGATCACCGACGCCAACGGCGGCGGCACCAGCTCGCCGTTCGTGACGCTCGCCGCTCGGGCCTAATCCGTAGCCAAGTAACGCAACAAGGGGGCGGGTCACACCGCCCGCCCCCTGTTTCGCAAACACACTCTCCACTGAACCGCCAGCGCGGCTGATGCCGCAAGGAAACCACCATGAACCCCTCCGCACTCGCATCCGAACAAGTCGCCATCCTCGGCGCGATCGACCCCGACGTTACCGCCGCCGGTGCCGTCTCGACCGGCTGGATCAGCGTCGCCAACTTCTACAACTTCGCCGCCATCATCCAGGCCGGCACGCTGGGGTCCAGCGCCACCCTCGACGCCAAGCTCCAACAGGCGTCTGATAGCT
>JBMYXJ010000035.1:0-2844 GCA_049608285.1 Mycobacterium sp.
CCGCCGCCACCCGCGCGATAGTTATTCGTGGCGATAATGAATTCTGCAGCCATATCAAGCGGCTGGCCGTTATAGCTCAGATTGACAATACGCGAGGCATTCTCGTCCAGCAGCACCTGTTCGCCGGGGATCTCAGTGTGCTCGTCGAACTGCGGCGGCGTCCAATCGTCGGGGTCAAGTACAGGACAACGGCATTGCAATCCATACTGCTTGCCTTGGAAGCTGCGCCCGTAATACCACCACTGGCCTCGACGAGTGGGCACTGAAAGATCGGTTTCCTTCGTCCGGGCCTTGATCTCATCGAAGATTTTCTGCCGCAAAGGTTCCAGATTCTTGGTCGTGTATTCGGTGTAGGCGTTCTCGGCCTCAAGGTGATCGATGACCTCTTGGTTCTCCTTGTCCCGCAACCATTCATACGGGTCGACAAACACGTCTCCGTGATGCTCTCGGCGGTGTTCCACCCGCTTGGCGATCGGTGACTTCACGCGGATGCTCCGATCCAGTCGTCGAATTTCTGGCCTGAAATACGTTCGTAGGCTTCTATGTAGCGCGTCCGGGTCGTCTCTACGATATCCGCGGGCAGCTGGGGCGGAGGTTGGTCACCGGAACGGTCCCAGCCCGATTCGGGGCTGGTCAGCCAGTTACGAACAAACTGCTTGTCGAAACTTTTCTGAACCACGCCCTCGGCATAGTCGCTGGCGCCCCAATAGCGCGAAGAGTCGGGGGTGAACACTTCATCGGCCAGCTTGAGTTCACCGTTGGCGTCGACGCCGAACTCGAACTTGGTGTCGGCCAGGATGATGCCCTTGGTCAAGGCGTGCTGGGCACCCTTCCGGTACGCCAGCAGAGTGCGGTCACGGAGTTGATCTGCGCGCGCCCGCCCGATCAAGTCGACAGCGTCATCGAAGGTGATGTTCTCGTCGTGCTGACCGAGTTCGGCCTTGCTCGCGGGGGTGAAAATGGGCTCGGCGAACTTGCTCGCCTCGACCATCCCGGGGGGCAGTGCGATACCGCACAGCGCCCCCGTCTTCTGGTAGTCGATCAGCCCCGAGCCGGTGAGGTACCCGCGGGCTACCGCTTCCACGGGAAGCATCTCCAGTTGATCGACCACCAGCCCCCGGCCTAGCACCTCGGCCGGGATGCGCTCGTCGTCGGGTGGGCCTGCCAAATGGTTCGGCATATCCAGGTGACCGAAGAAGAAGACGCTCATGGCGGTCAGGACGCGACCCTTGTCAGGTATCTCGGAGTCGAGGATGTGGTCGTAGGCAGAGATCCGATCTGAGGCGACAAATAGCAGGTGCCCGTCATCTACTCGGTAGAGCTCACGAACCTTGCCACTGGCCAGATGCTGGTAGTCGGACAAAGCTGGGCGCATCGGGCCAGCCTAACGTTGAGGTGCCAGAGGCCCCCGGTGTGTTGTGATCGTGCACATGAAATCACGGTGGGTTCCGTACGCCACAACGCCGGCTCGGCTGATGTCACAACTGTTCAGCGATGCGGTGGTGATCATCTGGGCGACAATCTGGGTTTTCGTAGCCCTGGCGGTGCACTCCGCGGTGGCGACGATCGGCGAGTTCGGCTACCAGGTGGAAAGCGGGGCACACGGGGTGGCGGGCAACCTGGAATCGGCAGGCGACAGCGTCCACGGCGTCCCGTTCATCGGCGATTCGTTGGCCACCCCACTCACCGCCGCCGGTAAGGCCGCCAGCGAGATCGCCGATGCCGGGCAGCGGCTGGGTGTCACTGCCGGGTGGCTGGCGTGGTTGCTCGCACTGGCCGTGGCCGCGCCGCCGATCCTGGCCCTGATGATGCCGTGGCTCTTACTGCGGGTGCGGTTCTTCCGACGCAAATGGACCGCCGTCACACTGGCGTCCACCGCCGCCGGCGAGCAACTTCTCGCGCTGCGCGCGCTAGCCAACCGACCACTGCCCAAGCTGGCGGCTATCACTACCGACCCGGTGGGCGCCTGGCGCAACCAGGACCAGGTGGCGATCCGGGGTCTGGCAGCTCTCGAGTTGCGTGCAGCGGGCATCCGCGTCGCCGAAATACGCTGGGGTGGCTGAGCTTATCTCTGCTGAAATTGCATTCCGGCTCGGCGAGAATTACAGGATCGCACCGGAGGTGTATTCGGCTGCCTTGGGGTAGCGACTGATGACGTCGTCGGCTGCCGCCACCATCCGGTCTACCTGATCACCCGCCGCACCGGTGAAGACCTGCTTGTCGGCCAGAGCGTTGTCGAGTGCCACCCGATCCAACGGCAAGCGGGGGTCGGTGGCGAGCCGGTCCAACAGGTCGGGCTCCTCCCCCCGCTCGCGCATCGCCAGCGCGACCGCGACGGCATGTTCGGAGATGACCTCGTGGGCGGTCTCCCTGCCTACTCCCGCCCGCACAGCGGCGATCAGGATGCGGGTGGTTGCCAGGAACGGCAGGTAGCGGTCGAGTTCACGCTGAATCACCGCGGGGTAGGCGCCGAATTCGTCGAGCACCGTCAGGAAGGTTTCGGTCTGGCCGTCGAGCGCGAAGAAGGCATCCGGAAGCGCGACGCGGCGCACCACCGAGCAGAACACATCTCCTTCGTTCCATTGCGCGCCGGCCAGTTCGGCGGCCATCGAGGCGTATCCACGCAGCACGACCTGCAGGCCGTTGACACGCTCGCAGCTGCGGGAGTTCATCTTGTGCGGCATCGCCGATGACCCGACCTGACCGGGGGCGAACCCCTCGGTCGCCAATTCATGGCCGGCCATCAATCGGATGGTGTGGGCCAGCGACGACGGCCCGGCGCCGAGCTGCACGAGTGCCGACAAGACGTCATGGTCCAGCGAACGGGGGTAGACCTGCCCAACG
>JBMYXJ010000035.1:2854-11934 GCA_049608285.1 Mycobacterium sp.
ATCTCAGTAAAGCCGAGGAACTGCGCGACACGCCGCTCCAGGTCGGCGAGCCGCTCGGTGTCTCCGTCGAACAAGTCGAGCATGTCTTGGGCGGTGCCCATCGGGCCCTTGATTCCGCGCAGCGGGAAACGGTCGATGAGCTCATCGACCCGCTGCAGCGCGACCAGCGTTTCCTGAGCGGCCGAGGCGAATCGCTTTCCGAGCGTGGTGGCCTGGGCGGCGACGTTGTGGCTGCGGCCGGCCATCACCAGGTCGCGGTAAACCACCGAGCGCTCGGCGAGTCGGGCCAGCACCGCGACCCCACGAGCGTGTACGAGCTGCAAAGACTGTCGGATCTGCAGCTGTTCAACGTTCTCGGTGAGATCTCGGCTCGTCATGCCTTTGTGCACATGCTCATGGCCGGCCAGTGCGTTGAACTCCTCGATGCGCGCCTTGACGTCGTGGCGCAGCACCCGCTCCCGGGCTGCGATGGAGGCCAGGTCGACATCCTCAAGCACTCGTTCGTAGTCACCGATGACCGCATCGGGGACATCTGAGATTCCCACGCCCAGTTCTGCCTGCGCACGCAGCACCGCCAGCCAGAGTCGGCGTTCGGTGATGATCTTGGCCTCTGGCGACCAGATCGCCACCATCTCGTCGCTGGCATAGCGGTGGGCCAATACGTTGGGGATAGGCGCGGGAATGCTCACGAAAACACAGCCTATCGGCCCGATGAGGCAAGCTGACCGGTGTGTACTCGCCCCGCTGCAGTGTCTTCTATGTCGGACTGGACCTCGCTTGGGGTCAACGCAAACCCACCGGTGTGGCCGCCGTCGACGATGCCGGGCAGCTGGTTTACGCCGGAACCGCCGGCGATGACAAGAACGTCCGGGCCGCTTTGGCGCCCTACGTCGAAGGGGACTGCTTGGTGGCCATCGACGCTCCGTTGATCGTGACCAACCCGTCAGGTCAGCGTCCCGCCGAACGCCAGCTCAACGCCGATTTCGGGCGTTTCCAGGCCGGTGCGCACCCATCCAATACAGGCAAGCCCGAGTTCGCCGACGTTCCGAGAGCTGCGCGTATCGCGCGCGCACTCGACCTCGACATAAATCCACACTCGACGGCGGGGCGACGGGCCATCGAGGTGTACCCGCACTCCGCGGCGGTCGCGCTGTTTCGGCTCGGCCGCACACTGAAGTACAAGGCCAAGCCGGGCCGAAGCGTCGCACAGCTGCGTGCGGAACTGCTGCGGCTGATGGAACACATCGAGGGGCTTGCGCAGGCGGATCCACCGTTGCGCACCGCAGACAGCGACAACTGGGTACAGCTGCGCGCCATGGCCGAGCGCGCGGAGCGCAAAAGCGATCTGCGCCACGTCGAGGATCCAGTGGACGCGGTGATGTGCGCATATATCGCGCTGTACGCCGCGCGCCGGCCCGGCGACGTCACCGTCTACGGCGACGGCGAGACCGGGTACATCGTCACTCCGGCCTTGCCCGCCGACCTCGCCCCGGCGCCGCCGGAGCCGACGCCGGGCGCCATTCATGAGGCCATCGCCACCTACACCGAGCGCCGGCCGTCACTCACGCATTCGACCGGCCATTACCTGTCGGCGATCACGGGCCTGCTCGATGATGCCGGAATCAACTATGTCGGGATTACAGCCCGCACCAAGACGGTTGCATCGTTCGCCTCCAAAGCCGATCACACGGTCGACGGCCGCCGTCTCTACACCGATCCACTTTCGGAGATCACCGACCAGATCGGTGTGCGGGTCATCACCTACCTGCGCGACGACGTCGCTACCGTGGCCAACCTTCTCGGCGAAGAGATGCGGCTGCTCGACGACCGCGACATGGGGGTCGAGACCGCCAGCGAAGGTCGGTGGGGCTACGCCAGCAGGCACTTGCTTGTGGCCGCCGAAGGTGAACAGCAGCCGGCCTCGGTTCAGGTCCGGACCATCCTGCAGCATGCGTGGGCCGAGTTCGAGCATGATGTCCGCTATAAGGGGTCGGTGCCCGAGGAGGATGCGCCAGATCTGGACCGGCGCTTCACCCTTGCCGCGGGTCTGCTCGAGTTGGCCGACCGTGAATTCTCGGCTATCCGTGAACGCCTACGGTCGACCGCGCCGCCGGAGCGCGCTCCGCAGGACACCAGCGATCCCCGGATTCCGACTCCGGTGCTCGCCACATATCTGGGCAATCGGTTCCCCGACGCCGGATGGTCACGCACCGAGCACTACGCCTGGGTCGCCGGCCTGCTGCTCGAGCTCGGCATCGATTCGGTCGACGGTGTGGAAGCCGTCCTCAGTCGCGTGGATGCGACCGCGGTCAACGAGGCGATGGATTACCGCTATCCGGCCGGTGCGGTACGCCGGCTTGACGACGTGCTACTCGCGGTGTTCGGCCCCCAGTATCTGCAGCTGGCCGGCAATGGTGACCGGATGGACCTGCTAGAGAACAGATTCCGGCGACTCAGGGAGAAGTTCGGCTAGTGTGCACCCAGATCGCAGAATCGGTCGAGATCGCGATCTGACGGCACACTAGACGCAACGGACATAGTCAATCGAAAGGGGCGAGCACGTCGATCACGTCGATCAACGTGGCCCTAGCCGTCTCGCGCGGACCATCGCCTTCCTCGACCAGTGCGGCCACCACCGCACCGTCCACCGCGCACACCAGTGCGGTGAGCAACTCCGCGCGCACCGACCTTCCGGAGCGGTCGACAACTTCGACAACGGCATCTGTGCGCTGGGCAAGGATGCGCCGCTGGATATCGCGCAGCCCAGGTTGCCGCGCACAGGCGATGTAGCGCTCGTACCGGGAGATCACTTGTTCGGTGACTTGTTCCGGGCTATCGCCGACCAGCATGTCGACCAACACTTCAGCAGTCGACTCGGCACCGCGGCGGCGTCGCGACAGCACAGCCAACCGGTTCCGCAACTCTTCTGATTCCCGGGTGCCCACGTGTTCGACCGCGTTGGAGATCAGGTCCTCTAGGGAGGAAAAATAATAGGTTGTCGATGCCAGTGGCATACCTGCCCGACGCGCGACGGCGCGATGCCGCACCGCGTCGAACCCCCCTTCGCAGAGGAGGTCAGCGGCAGCGCTGACCAGCGCATACCGTCGACGTTCCCCTTTGGGAGTGACTGCTGCCGTCACCCATAGCATGCTGCCAGTCACCGGGTTTCGACATCGCGCTTTCGCCTAATCAGCCTCGTTACCCGGCCCAGTCCGGTGGCATGATGGCGCGCATGTCAGCCATCAAGCGTCGCGCCCTGCTACGCGCCGGTCTGTGCACTGGTATCACGGCAGCGGCCGGCGGATACACATTGGCCAGATCAGCCGCCTCTGTGGCCGCCCCTTTAGCCGCAGGCACACCGTCTGCACCGCAGGCACCACCGGCGCCCGCCCCTACGTTCGCCGCCGGCTCCTTCGCGTCTGCCGATCGCGGCGGCGCTGTGACGAACTGGAGCATCGCGCGCCCGCCCGGCCAGACCACAACGCTGCGACCGGTGATCCTGCTACACGGTAAGGGCTCCAACGCTCACGCGGTGATGTCGATGGGCGCCGAGCAGTTTTTGGCGGATGCGGTGCGCGCCGGCGTGCCTCCGTTCGCGATCGCCGCCGTCGATGGGGGCGACAGCTATTGGCACCGCAGGGCGTCGGGCCACGACTCGGGCTCGATGGTGCTCGATGAGTTCATCCCCCTGTTGGCCGAGCAGGGCCTGGACACTTCTCGGGTGGCCTTCCTGGGATGGTCGATGGGCGGATACGGCGCGATGCTGCTGGGGTCGCGTTTGGGCGCTGGGCGCACAGCCGCGATCTGCGCTGTCAGCCCCGCCCTGTGGACATCGCCGGGCGCAGCCGCGCCAGGGGCGTTCGACGGTGCGCAGGACTACGCGGCCAACAGCGTATGGGGCCTCGCCGCGTTGAACGGGATTCCGCTGCGCATCGACTGCGGCAACGACGACCCGTTCTACGCCGCGACCAAGCAGTTCATCGCACAACTACCCAATCCACCTGCCGGCGGTTTCTCCCCCGGCGGGCACAACGCGTCGTACTGGTCCTCCCAGTTGACCGACGAGCTGACCTGGCTGGCGCCACTGCTGACAAGCTAGTCCGAACGCTGCGGAGCCAGGGACCAACCGTGTCGAGGGGTCGGACCGAACAACTACAGGGAGATTCGCCCCTCGGCCGCGGCCAGGCCGATATCTCGACGAAAGTGGCTGCCGGGAAAGCGGATCGAACTGATCCGGGCATAAGCAGCTTCGCGTGCCGCGGCCAGGTCTCCTCCGGTTCCCACAACAGATAGCACCCGGCCACCAGAGGAGACGATGGCGCCGTCATCACCGCGGGCTGTTCCGGCATGCAGCACGATACTGTCCGGCGCGGCACTCCCCGGGCCGGGCTCCGAGTCGTTTACCACGTCACCGACCCGCGGGCGGCCCGGATAGTTCTCGGCGGCCACAACCACTGTGACGGCGAATCCGTCGCGCCATCGCAGCGGCGGTTGGCCTGCCAGCTCACCGGTGGCGGCGGCCCGCATGAGCTGCCCCAGCGGGGATTCCAGTAAAGCGAGCACTGCTTGGGTCTCCGGATCTCCGAAGCGACAGTTGAATTCGACCACCGCGGGACCCTTCGACGTGATCGCCAGCCCCGCGTAGAGCAGGCCTGAGAAGGGGCTGCCGCGCTTGACAAGTTCGGCGGCGACCGGTTTCACGGTCTCGTCGAGGATGCGTCCGATCATCTCGTCGGGCAGCCACGGTAGTGGGGTGTAGGCGCCCATGCCGCCAGTGTTGGGTCCGCAGTCGCCGTCGCCGACGCGTTTGAAATCCTGGGCAGGAAGCAGCGGAACCACTGTCTCGCCGTCGACCACACAGAACAGCGATACCTCGGGCCCGTCGAGGAATGATTCGAGGAGCACCGGGTGGCCGGCCTCGAGCAAGCTGGCGGCGTGGGCGCGAGCGGTGTCGCGGTCGGTGGAGACCACCACGCCTTTCCCGGCCGCTAACCCGTCGTCTTTGACTACCCAGGCCGGATCTCCCACGGGTGGACCGAACCGGTCTAGCGCGGAGTCCAGGCGGGCGGGGTTGTCGACGATCTCGCTGCGGGCGGTACGCACTCCGGCGGCGGCCATCACGTCTTTGGCGAACGATTTCGTGCCCTCGATGCGCGCGGCGTCTTTCGTCGGCCCAAAGCAGGCGATGCCGGCTCCGCGCACGGCGTCGGCGACGCCGAGCACCAGCGGCACCTCGGGTCCGATGACCACGAGGTCGGCTCCGATGCGTCGGGCCAGAGCAGTGACTGCCTCACCGGAGGTCAGGTCGACCTCGTGCTGGTCGGCGATGCTCGCTGTGCCGGCGTTACCCGGCGCCACGGCGAGCGCCGAGACCTCCGGGTCGCGTCGCAGCGCAAGTAAGAGCGCGTGTTCACGAGCTCCGGATCCGATTACCAGGACGTGCACAGCTGCCCACCTTAATGGCACTGGTGGTGACCGGTCCGGCCGCCTTCGGCCATACACCTTAGGCAGGAAGTGTATGGTCTATGAGAAGTGCTGAAAGTCACAGGGAAGGACACGAAACATGACTGCGACCAACGACGGCCTCCGGAGTTGCCCGCTCCTACCTCCGGGGTATGACTTCACCGACCCCGACGTCCTGGTCAAGGGCATTCCCGTCGCTGAGTTCGCCGAGCTTCGCAAGACCGCGCCGGTGTGGTGGAACGCCCAAGAGGAGTCGATCTTCAACGACGGCGGCTACTGGGTGATCAGCCGACACGAGGACATCAAGACGATATCCCGGGACGGCACGCTGTGGTCGGCCAACAAAAAAGGCGTGGTCATGCGCCTACCCGACGGCTCCACCCCCGAGCAACTCGAGCTGACCAAGGCTTTGCTGATCAACCATGACCCACCCGAGCACACCCGCCTGCGCAAGATTATTTCGCGGCTCTTCACGCCGAGGGCAATAGCCGGTCTGGAGGAGAAGCTGGCCGTTGCCGCACACGACATCGTGCGCAAGGCCGCGGCCAAAGACGCCGGCAACTTCGTCGACGACATCGCGATGAGCCTGCCCCTGCAGGCTATCGCCGACCTCATCGGTGTCCCAGAGGATGACCGCGAGAAGCTCTTCGAATGGACTAACTCGATCATGAACACCGACGACCCGGACTTCGAATCGGATCACGCGTCGGCCAACGCCGAGTTGATGGGATACGCGTACAACATGGCTGAAGAGCGGCGCCGCTGCCCGGCCGACGATATCGTCACCAAGCTTGTACAAGCCGACATCAACGGAGAGGACGGCGAGGACAGCGAGTCGATAGGCGACGTGGAGTTCGCGTTCTTCGTGATCCTGCTCGCCGTCGCCGGCAACGAGACCACCCGCAACGCCATGACGCATGGCATAAACGCATTTTTCGACAACCCGGAGCAGTGGGAGCTGTTCAAACGCGAGCGGCCCGAAACCGCCGTCGATGAGATCATCCGCATGGCAACCCCAATACACTGCTTCCAGCGCACGGCGCTACGCGACGTCGAGATCGGCGGCATCACGGTCGCCGAAGGCCAACGCGTCGGGCTGTTCTACAGCTCAGCGAACTTCGACGATGAAGTCTTCGACCGACCCTTCGAATTCAATATTCTGCGAAATCCTAATCCCCACTTGTCATTCGGTGGAAACGGCGCACACTACTGCATCGGGGCCAACCTCGCCCGGATGGAGATCAAGCTCATCCTCAACGAGATCGCCGATCAAATACCCGACATAGCGAAACTAGCTGAGCCATTGCGCTTGCGGTCGGGATGGGTCAACGGCATCAAAGATCTACAGGTCGCCTATCGGTAACCGCGCAACCGGCGACCTAGGGACCCGCTCGTGCGCACCCACGGTTGGTCAGGGGCCGCACCCGCATCGGACGAGGAAGCAACCGCCAGAATCCTCGACGCCGCAGGCAAGGCGATCGAGGATTCTGGTGACGATTTCACCATCTCGGATGTCGCGCGCTCGTTGGGGGTTACCCGCCAGACCGTCTACCGGTACTTCTCCAGCACCGAGACGCTGCTCGTGGCTGCGGCGGTCCATGCGGTCGACGGCTTTCTCGACCGCCTGACGGTTCAACTGGCTGGTATCCACGATCCAGCCGATGCGGTTGTCGAAGCTGTCGCGACAGCACTGGAGTGGCTGCCCCGGGAGAAGTACATCGGACTGCTGCTTGCGCCCGGCGGGACCAAGTACGTGGAATCTGTCACCTCCGATGTCGCACTGCGATTCGGGCGCGACATGGTGCACCGTCTCGACGTCGATTGGGCCGCGGCAGGCTACCGCGATGCAGATCTCCACGAGCTTGCCGAGCACCTGCTGCGGCTCATCCAGTCCTTCGTCATCGACCCGGGCCGGCCGCCGCGCACCGGCGACCAACTGCGCACCTACCTGCGCCGGTGGGTCGGCAACGCTCTGCGCCCCCGGTAACCCTCTACCAATCACACCACCGTCAGCGGCAGCGAGGTGCGCTCCTCGAAGGTCCAGGCCGCACCGCCACTCAACTTGCATACCGCAACCTCGGGCAGTTCCCTTGCCACAGTATCTGTCTCGATCACGCGTGCCGACCATTCCGATTCGGTGCCGGATACCTCGGCGCGCAGGCGCGGGTCGATCGCCTGCACGACGGCCTGCAACGGAAGGTCCGAGACAGGCGTTACCAGCGAGATCCACGACCCGTCCTCGTGCGCGGGCGAGCGCCGCACGGTGACGAAGTCGCATTCAATCTCTGCGAAAACGTAGGCGGCCGGATTCAACAGCGGGTGTAACTGCAGTACCCGCAGAGCACCGAGGCTCCCGCCGGGCAGTTTCAGCGCCTTGTGGATCCTCTCGGCGGCAACCCCCGCGATGCCGGTCAGCTGTTTGGTGCGGATCGACCGCTCCAATACCTCATCATTTTTCGCGCGGGCGTGCACGGCCAAGTTGAAGGACAACACCAGCAGATGCATCTGTAAACAGATCTCGTCAGCAATACGCACCAGCGCCGAATGCGAAAACGCGCTGAAATCGAGATCTGTCAACAGCGCTCCCGAATAGTCACCCATACCTGCGTCATTCGGGTCGATCGGATCTAGTTCACAGTGATAGGCGCGACTGGCGCCGACGATATCGGTGGCCTGGATGAAATCGACTTCCGGGTAGGACTCGTCGATGATCACTGTCCAGGCGCAGTGCGGGTGTCGGTCTGACGGCGTTCTGGGCGGCCGGTGGATGGGACGAACCTGGGTCTTGCGGTTGGTCGCCAACGCCGTGGCGTCGAACGTCGGGTCCTCAATGTCGTGACACATGCCGCGCACGTAGCTCTCGCCCATAGGCTCGACGTCCAACAGCGCCCCACAGTGATTGAGGTGGAATTCGCCGTGCCAACGGTCGTGCACGCTGTAGCGGAAGTCCATGAACTGCGGCGGGGCGCCGATGTCGAGCTGCAAACCCTTGAAGATGGTGATGACGTCTACGCCCTCGTAGCCGAGGGCCCTCTGCATCCGCTTGGTGTAGAGCGGGCTGGAGCCGGCCCACTCCTCGATGGCGATCTGCACCATCTCCTCACGGCCGAAATGAGATATGCACCAGGCCATTCCAGAGCGATCGATAAGTTGACCGATGAGCAGTAACTCGGGCACCAGGGTGGCGAGTTCGTCACGTGACAGCGCGGCATACCTACTCATCATCGAGTTGGCTGTCCGAGTGCATTTTCAACGCTGCGTTCACGTTAGCTCGCTTGTCCTCCCCCCCTTGTTTCTCTGCAGCCTTACGGCGCTGGCCGACCACCTTGGTGACCACGCCGTCGAGTTTCGAGCCAAGCGGGAAGCCGAGATAGTGGGTGAGGAAGATCGCCATCTCCTTGAGTTCCTCCTCGGTCAATTCACCGTTGCCAAGCGCGGCGTTGGCCTGGATCTCAGCCAAGTCCGCGATGCCCAGCGCCGTCACCACGGTGAGCGTCATCAATCGCTTCTCACGCATCGAGAAGCCGGGCCGGGTCCAGATGGTGCCGAAAAGGTGGTCTGCGGTCAGCGCGAAGTAGTCGCCGGGCATGTCCGGCATCTCCCAGCCATAGACCTCG
>JBMYXJ010000036.1:0-11857 GCA_049608285.1 Mycobacterium sp.
CTCCGGAGCCGACCCCTCAGGGGCCGGCCCGGATTCCGCCGGGTCGCGCACACGACCCGTTTCCGGATCTATCCGCCGGTTGTCGGCGATAGTGATGGGCTCATCGAGCTCTTCACCGCTGCTCACTTGCGCTCCTGATCATCCTCAACAACCTCAGCGTCGACGACGTCATCATCGGTGCCCGCGGTGCCCGCGGCGCCCGCGGGCCCTTCGCCTCCGGCCGCGCCCTGCTCGGCCTGCGTGGCTTCATAGATCGCCTGACCTAACGCCTGACTCTCTTCGCCCAGCTTCTCCATGGCCGTCTTGATCGCGGCGATGTCGGTACCCTCGAGCGCAGCTTTGGCCTCGGAGATCGCTGCGTCGACCTTGGCCAGAGTTTCCTCGGGAACCTTGGAGCCTCCCTCGGCCTCGCGTTGGTCCTTGACGAACTTCTCCGTCTGGTAGGCAAGCGACTCGGCCTGGTTGCGGACGTCAGCCTCTTCGCGGCGCTTACGGTCCTCGTCGGCGTGGGCCTCAGCGTCCTTGACCATGCGGTCGATCTCTTCCTGGGAGAGCCCGGAGCCCTCCTGGATGCGGATCGTGTTTTCCTTCCCGGTGCCCTTGTCCTTGGCGGTGACATGCACGATGCCGTTGGCGTCGATGTCGAAGGTGACCTCGATCTGAGGAACTCCACGCGGGGCCGGAGGGATACCGGTCAGCTCAAAGGAGCCGAGGAGCTTGTTGTGCGAGGCGATCTCGCGCTCACCCTGGAACACCTGAATCTGCACCGAGGGCTGATTCTCGTCGGCCGTGGTGAAGGTCTCCGACCGCTTCGTCGGGATCGTGGTGTTGCGCTCGATGAGCTTGGTCATCACGCCGCCCTTGGTCTCAATGCCAAGGCTCAGCGGTGTGACATCAAGCAGCAGAACGTCTTTCACCTCGCCCTTGAGTACGCCGGCCTGCAGCGCAGCGCCGACCGCGACGACCTCGTCGGGGTTGACGCCCTTGTTGGGCTCCTTGCCGCCGGTCATCTCCTTGACCAGATCAGAGACAGCAGGCATACGGGTGGATCCGCCTACCATCACGACATGGTCGATGTCGCCCACCGCGATTCCGGCATCCTTGATGACCTGCTGGAACGGCGTGCGGGTGCGGTCCAACAGATCTTGGGTGATCTTCTGGAACTCCGAACGTGTCAGCTGCTCGTCGAGGAACAGCGGGTTCTTGTCCGCGTCCACGGTGATGTACGGCAGGTTGATCGAGGTGGATTGACCTGAGCTGAGTTCGATCTTCGCCTTCTCGGCGGCCTCGCGCAGCCGCTGCATCGCCATCTTGTCTTTGGTCAAGTCGATGCCTGCGCTCGCCTTGAACTTGTCGACGAGCCATTCGACGATCCGGTCATCCCAGTCGTCGCCACCGAGGTGATTGTCACCGGAGGTGGCGCGTACTTCGACCACGCCTTCACCGATCTCCAGCAGGGACACATCGAAGGTGCCACCGCCGAGGTCGAACACGAGGATGGTCTGTTCCTTCTCACCCTTGTCCAGTCCGTAGGCCAGTGCAGCCGCTGTCGGCTCGTTGACGATGCGCAGCACGTTCAGGCCGGCGATCTGGCCGGCTTCTTTGGTGGCTTGGCGTTGGGCGTCGTTGAAGTACGCGGGCACGGTGATGACCGCATCGTCGATGTCTTCACCGAGGTAGGACTCCGCGTCGCGCTTGAGCTTCATCAGCACGCGCGCGCTGATTTCCTGTGGCGTGTAGTTCTTGCCGTCGATCTCCACCGACCAGTCGGTGCCGATCTCACGTTTCACCGAACGAATGGTCCGGTCGACGTTTGTCACCGCCTGGTTCTTGGCGGGCTGGCCCACCAGCACCTCGCCGTTGCGCGCGAACGCGACGACCGACGGAGTGGTCCGGGAGCCTTCCGAGTTGGCGACGACGACGGGTTCGCCGCCCTCGAGCACCGCGACGACGGAGTTGGTGGTCCCGAGGTCGATTCCGACCGCACGAGCCATAGTTACTACCTCCTGAGTAGAGAAAATCATTGGTCACGAGTGCGGTGCACCCGATATGTCTGAGTGCGCCGCGCTCAAGACTGCCTCGGCCGCCATGCGATGTCAAACCGAAGTTGAGCCCGTTGCACTCAAGTTATCAATCGGGTCAACGAGGGGTCCCGCGAATTTGTTCCCTAGAGCGAGTTTCCCCAGGAAAGCGGCTGCCTTGTCCCATCACGGTGCTATCGCTTCAGGCAAACCGGTCGATCGATACGCAGCATGCCCCAGGGAGATCAGCAGCGTGTGCCAAGGAACTGGACCCCGATCGCCTGTGGGACGCCTCAGGGCTATGGCGCGGCCTGCGAGAGCAGTGGCATGATCTGCGAAAACCTCAGTTGTCTGAGGCGTTGTAAGTTCGAGGGGAAGCCAAACCCTGCCGCTCGGTCGACGCCCGTTGAGCGCGACCCACTACCTGAGGAACACCATGAGCTGGTCCACGAAGAACATCCCCGACCTGCACGGCAAGGTCGCCGTCGTCACCGGAGCGAACGGCGGACTAGGACTCGCCTCGGCCAAGGCGCTTGCCGGGAGCGGCGCCCACGTCGTCATGGCGGCCCGCAACCAGGCCAAGGCAGCCGAGGCGCACGCCGAGATCCTCGCCGCCCACCCCGCAGCATCACTGGAGATCGTGGAACTGGACCTCGGGTCGCTGGCCTCGGTCAAGACCGCCGCCGATCACATCGCCGCCAAACACGACCGCATCGACATACTCATGTGCAACGCAGGCGTGATGGCCATGCCGGAGGGCACCACCGTGGACGGCTTCGACACCCAGATGGGCATCAACGTGCTCGGCCACTGGGCCCTGATCTCCCATCTTCTACCCATCCTCGTGGCCACCCCCGGTGCGCGGGTGGTGACGCTGTCGAGCGTCGCCCAGCACACCGGCCTCGCCATCAATCCCACCGACCCCCACATGCGCAAGAACTTCGACGCGTGGCGCATGTACGGCCAGACCAAGCTGGCCATGCGCCACCTCGCAGTTGGGCTGCAAGCACAGTTCGATCAGGCCGGGGTCGATGCCAAGGCCCTGGCCGCCCAGCCGGGAATGACCAACTCCGATCTGCAGACCACGACCAATGCCCACGGCGGCGGCTTCCTCGGCGCCTTCTTCGAAAAGCAGACCAAGCTGATGGGAATGTCAACCGATCAGGGTGCACTGAGCCAGCTGCGAGCAGCCGTCGACCCGGACGCTCCCGGCGCCGGCTTCTACGGGCCGCTGTTCGCTACCAACGGACCCCCAGTGCGCAAGCCGCTGGTCCGGCCCGGCAGCGAGGCGGCCATCGAAACCCTGTGGCAAGTGGCCGAACGCGAGACCGGCACAAAGATCGACGTCAAAGCAGCCGTGGAGAAGTCAGCCAGGCCGTGAGCGTGCCGCTCGCGCCGTTTCAGCTCTCGGTGCCGTTCGCGCGGGCCTTGCTCGCCAGCCCAGACGTGCGGCCGCAATCTGCCGAATTCTCGCAACTCCGGGTGTGATTCTGCGGTTGAATCGAGTCGGCATTCCGCCGCATATCCGAGCCGGATGAATTGCCTCTCGATCGGCCCATAGGAGTGGGAATGCGAATCGTCGTCGATCTGAACCGGTGCCAGGGGTACGCGCAGTGCGTCCCGCTCGCACGGGATGTCTTCCGGCTCCACGGCGAGGAAGCGCTGATGTATGACCCCAACCCCGACGACTCCCAACGTCAGCGCGTGCTGCGCGCGGTGGCATCCTGCCCGGTGCAGGCGATCCTGGTCGAACCCGCAGGAACCCCAGAGTGAGAGTGAAGGCGGAGTCGATGATCGCCGACATCATCGACACCTTCAAGGCCAACGGCCGGATCGTCATCGTCGGCGCCTCACTGGCCGGACTCCGGGCTGCCGAGACACTGCGCGACGAAGGCTTCAACGGCCAGCTCACCATCATCGGCGACGAGCGCCACCAACCCTACGATCGTCCCCCTCTCTCCAAGCAGGTGCTGAAGGGGTGGGTACCCGCCGACCACACCGAGCTTCCGCAGATGCGGGAGCTCGACGCTGATTGGCGACTCGGGGTGGCAGCCGTCGGGCTCGACCGGGTGAACATGGAGGTGCACCTGGCCAATGGCGACAAAGTCCCCTTCGGCCGGATGCTGATCGCCACCGGCACCCGCGCGCGGCAATGGTTCAATCCTGGGGAAGCCGCGTTGCAGGGTGTTTTCACGCTACGCACCAGCGACGACGCCGCCCGCCTACAGGCGGCTCTGAAGGCCGGACCGAGGCGCGTCCTCATCGTCGGATCCGGCTTCATCGGATCCGAGATGGCCTCGGTCTGTCGAGAACTGGACTTGGAGGTAACCGTCGCCGAGCGTGCCGATGCGCCGCTGGTCGGGGCACTCGGCGGGGTGATCGGCGAGATCGCCGCGCAGATGCAGCGCGACCACGGGGTCGACCTCCGTACCGGTGTCTCCGTGCAAGCACTGGAAGGGGACTCCGCAGGGCATGTTCGACGTGCCCGGCTCTCCGACGGGACGGTTCTCGACGTCGACGTCGTGGTGGCTTCGCTGGGCTCGATCCGCAACATCGAATGGCTCAAAGGCGCCGGCCTGGCCACCGGGTTCTGGGGGGTTGCCTGCGACGCCGGCTGCCGCGCCTTCGACATCAACGGAGTCGTAACCGACAACATCTTCGTTGCGGGCGACGTCGCGCGTGCTCCCCATGTGCTCTACGACTATGAGTTTCTCTCCCTGGAGCACTGGGACAACGCGGTCCTCGGGGCCCAGGTGGCAGCGCACAACATGGTCAGGCTCGAAACCGATCGGGTGCCGCATCTGCCGCTGCCTTCCTTCTGGTCGGGCCAGTTCGGTGTCAACATCAAGGGCGTGGGGGTGTGCTCATTCGGCGACGAGATAGTCATCACCCAGGGCTCGGTCAAAGAGCGCCGTTTCGCTGCCGCGTACGGCCGCGACGGGCGCATCGTGGGCGCTGTGACGTTCAACCACGGCAAGTGGCTGGAGTACTACGGGGCGATGATCGAACGATCAGCGCCGTTCCCGCCCCCTCCACCGGGCTATGACCGGCCGGCAGACATGACCCCTGTTCCGGCCCGGTTTCCGGATCCACGAGTGCCGACCGGGACTCCCGACGTCGTGTTGACCGGCCATAACCCCACTCAGCGTGGCGCCGAGTTCCGCCCCAGGGAGGAGCGATGATGACCCCGGAAACCGCGTGGGCGAACGCAATGAAGTTCGAGAACCGCGCCGATCCGTACCCGTTCTTCGACGAGCTCCGGCGGACGCCGGTGGCGAAGGTGGCGGAGAAGACCTACGTCGTCACCGGATATCGCGAACTGTTGACACTGGCCCACGACCCGCGGATAAGTTCCGACACCCGCCGCAGCCCACTTACGCCCGACCGGGATGCCGGCAGCCCACAGAGCATCATCATGTCCGATCCGCCGGACCACGATCGGGCCCGCCGCCAGGTGATGCGACATTTCGGCCCGCCTCACTCACCGGATGTTATTCCGGATATGGAGCCCACCGTTGTGCGACTCTGCAACGGGTTGCTCGACAAGGCCAAAGCCCACGCCAAGACCAGAATCGACGTCGTCGACGACTTCGCCTATCCGGTTCCAGTCGCGGTGATCTGCAGCATCCTCGGCGTACCAGTCGAGGACGAGCCCTCGTTCCATGCATGGATCTTTGATTTCCTGGCCGGCGAGGATCTGGGTCCCGATGCAACCACTGCCGAGGGGCAGGTGCGGGCCCAGAAGGGCGAGGTAGCCGGGGCAGCGCTGCAGCAATACCTGAGCGACCTGATCCAGCGGTTCGTTCGCGAGCCGGGAGAGGGCCTGCTCTCGAAGTTGCTCCACGATGACGGCCCCGACGGGCCGATGGCCCCCGCTGAGGCCGTGGCCAATGCGAGCCTGCTACTTGTCGCCGGACACGATTCGACGGTCAACACCATCACCAACTGCGTCATGACCCTTCTGCGCAATCCGGGATCCTTCGACCTGCTGCGCCGCCAGCCCGAACTCATCCCCGGCGCAATCGAAGAGATCCAGCGCCTCCAATCACCGGTCCAGTTCTTTCCGAGTCGCAGCGCGACAGATGACATCGAGATCGCGGGGACAACTATCCCGGCAGGCTCGGCGGTGCATCTCGTATACAGCGCTGCGAACCGCGACCCCGCCGTGTTCGCTCACCCGAACCGGTTCGACCCGAAGCGCTCCAACAACGAGCATTTCGGCTGGGGCAGCGGCATTCACACCTGCTTGGGCGGGCCGCTCGCGCGGTTGGAGGTCAACCTGGCGCTGGAAACCTTCCTGCGGCGGGTGGAGAACCCGCAGCTCGTTGTCGACCCACCGCCATACCGGCAGAGCCAGATCTTCCGCGGCCCGCGGCACCTGCTGATCGACTTCGACCGCATCAACGACTAGCGCTGATTGATCGCGAGCACCCCGTTGGGTTGGCTCGCTCCACCTACCGCGACGTGCCGACGGCGCAGACTAGACACCACCGCTCAGTTGCAGTTATTAGCGCTCACCCATCGGCCGTTGTAGCCCACGCAAGCGTTCGGTGGCGGCGGTGGGTCGTTGGGCATTGGCGCGTAGTAGGCCGGCGGTGGAACGTAGGGCGCGACGACGTCGGCGAGGTTCGCGCAGCCACTGACCGATATCCGTCGGCCGACATTGGCACACACGTCGGCCTTGGCTTCCCCGTTGGGCTGAAATACGACGACAGCCGCGGGAACAGTCCCGAGCGCTGCGACGGCTATAGCGGCTGCCGTCCATGACCGAGTCCAGTGACCCATATTGGTTGTCTCCTCACTGACTGAACCAGTGTGTCCCGGCGTGCCGTTGAAGTCTACGACGCCGGATGTGGTCAAAACTGTGGATTAGGAGCGGCGTAGCCCGCTCCGCCATGGTGGCAGCGCGCAGGTCAGCGTCCGAAGCCACCAGGCATGTCGCATCGTTCCCTCAGGTCCTTCAACGGCTGGCGGATCCCATTGATCTCGGCCTCGACCTGAGGGTTGGCGTTCATGTAGTCCTGGACGGCGCCGCGAACTTCGTCGTCAGGCTTCCCGCGAAGGTTGGTGAAGAAGTCATTCACCTCTGGATGGGTGAACAGGTAGACCCCCGTCCCCGTTCCGACTGCACCCGACACTTGAGCGAGGTCAGCCGCCGTGCAATTGGGCGGCGGCGGCGCAGCGGGTTCGGGCGTGGGTTCGGGCGCGGGTTGGGCAAGCGCCGCCGATGCGCCGCCCAACAGCATCGCGGCCGCCATCACCCCACCGCCGATTAACCCAGCCATCGCATGGTGGCCGGCACGTCCTGAAAGCAACATTCGTGAACTCCTCGTTTGTCCTCCGGGGACCGATGCGGTGGCCGCGGCTAGCCGAAAGCCTAGCCGCATCACCCGAACGAAGAAATGTGGAATCGCCAATCCGCGGCACTCCGGCATCGCCTACGTCGCTGGATCAGTTCCGGTGACCCTACGAGGATTTCGCGATTATCCATCGGTTTGCGAACCGATTTTCGCGCTGCGTGTCGAATGGGATCCGCCGGTCCCGCGCGTCCCTTTCATCACTCTCACCACAGGCGCCGTACGCTGAAAGCAATGAAGACGCGGCTGGCTCTCACAGGTGCACTTGCCTTTGCCTGCACCGCCTCGCTCGCGGCCTGCCAATCCACCATTGAAGGCACAGCCACCCGAATCCCCAACACACATAACGAGCCGGACTTCCCGACACCACGCCCCACCAGACCCACCGCGGCGCCACCTTCCACCCTGGAGCCGCCTCCTTCACCGGCGCCCAGGCAGCCCGGCGGCGAAATACTCCAGCCCCAAAACGGACGCGTATTCATCCAGACCAAGACCGGAAAAACCCGATGCCAACTCGACGAGCAGGAAGTGGGCTGCGAGGCAACGTTCACCAACGCGCCAGAGATCGACGGCTTGCCCGCCAACGGGGTGCGTCTTAGCAGCGGCGGACAAATCAGCTGGGTGCTCGGCAACCTCGGCAACATCCCCGTCGTCACCCTGGACTACCAGACCTATTCGGCGGTGGGCTGGACGATCGACGCCAGCGCCGCAGGCACCCGATTCACCAACGACAGCACTGGGCGCGGAATGGCCATCAGCGTCGAGGGTGTAGAAGGCTTCTGATCTCCGACGGCGGGCCACGCACTCCGGCTGTAGCGGCGAGTCTCTAGCCGGCGACTTCCAGGAGCGACTTGAGCCGGGCAAGGTCCTTGGCGTTGGCACGCTTGATCGCCATCTCCATCAACGGCCCGGCGACTTCCCAGAACCCCGTCGGCTCACCGCGGTTGCGCAACGTCATCCTCGTCGTACCGTCAAGACCGTCTTCCCAGAGGTATGTCGTCTCCATCGGGAATGGCCCTTGTGCTGTGCGCATCACGAACCGCGTCCCAGGTTGTAGTTCTGCCACCTCATAGGTGTAGCTCAATGGGCGCCCGAGGAACCGGGCCGTGAACGCGAACTTCGAACCTACTGCGACCGGCCCGGGCGATACCCGCTGCACCGCTTTGATGTTGAGGTACCAGGCGGTGGCGTTGTCGGGATTCGAGCAATACGCGGCGACTTCGCTGCGGGGCCGCGCGATGGCAATCTCGCTAGTCACGTCGACTGATGTCATGAAGCTCCTGTCATGGATACGGCGACCAGTCGGCGGTGCACCTCAACCTGAGCTACCCCTGACTTGGAGAATCCGCAGCGGCGCCGAGCAACGGCCGGGGGTCGAACCGCAACTCGATACGGCGAATGAGCCCGGCACGCACTACATGCCATTCAGCGCACTCCAACGGACCGACCGCGGTGTCGAGGCAGTAGAAAGCGGCAACGTTGGTGGCGCCATCGGGGTCATTGTGGGCAAAGAGCGCATGCCAGCGGATCCCCACCGTCACTTGTGCCAGCCCCGTCAGCGCGGTCGCCATGTCGTCAGCGTTGGTGAACGTGTCCATCGGTCCGTGGAATTCAAGATCGTCGGCGATCATGCGGCGCGCCACGGCGATGTCACCCGCAGCCCATGCCTCGTTGTACGCCCGGACAATGTCGATGCTGTCCACGCTCATGTCGAATCTCCTTTGGCCCTGAAATTCCCGAAATAGGCTGCTTCGCGAGCGCCTCAACCAGCGAAGGAGGCCCGCCTATGCCGCTACGAGTATCGCCTATCCACAGGATCCGAAGCGAGGTGTGGTCGCCGGGAGGTGCGGTCGCCAGGAGGTGCCTCCGCACATATTGGTCTGACCACTTGACGTCTGTCCGGCGACGGGGCATGGTGGAGCCATGGCAATGCAGCCGGTGAACCGTAGGTCTGTACCTGAAGACGTGTTCGAGCAGATCGTCAGCGAGGTACTCAGCGGCGAGATGCAGCCCGGCCAGACACTGCCCAGCGAGCGCCGGCTCGCCGAGGCCCTCCAGGTGTCGCGTCCTGCGGTGCGCGAAGCTCTCAAGCGGGTGTCGGCCGCCGGACTGGTCGAAGTCCGCCAAGGCAACGCCACCACCGTGCGCGACTTTCGCCGGCACGCCGGACTGGACCTGCTGCCCCGTCTGCTATTGCCGGGCGGCGAGCTCGATATCACTGTCGCACGCAGCATCCTTGAGGCACGGCTGCACAACGGGCCCAAAGTCGCCGAACTCGCCGCACAGCGACACCTGCCGGACCTACCGCTATTGCTCGATGAAGCGGTGTGCACGCTGGAAGCCGAGAAGGATCCGATCGAACGACAGCGTCACGCGCTGACGTTCTGGGACCACGTCGTCGACGGTGCGTCCTCCATCGCATTCCGGCTGATGTACAACACGCTGCGCGCCGCCTACGAGCCCGCGCTTCCTGCGCTGGCCGTCGTCATGGCGGCCGAAGTCGGGCGCCCGCAGGCTTACCGCAAGCTCGCACAAGCAATCTCCGATGGTGACGCCCCCGCAGCCAAACAAGCCGCACTAGACCTACTCGAACCCGCAACCACCGCGCTGAGCGCAGTATTCACCTCAATGGAGGAACCCCGATGAGCACTTCGACAACTTCGACGGCCCGGAAAGTCTTCACCCTCTCCGACGCGAGGCGCGAGTTCTGGACCTCCTACCCGTCACCATGGATAATTCTCGCCACCGTCGTCGGCGCGGTTGCCGCCCGAATCGCCGTCGGCGACTGGCAATACACCGACGCGCTGGTCCCGTTGGTGATGGTGGCCCTCTTCCCGTTCTACGAGTGGATAATCCACGTCTTCATCCTGCACTGGCGGCCACGACGCGTTGGGGGGCTGACCATCGACTCGTTACTGGCCCGAAAGCACCGCGAACACCACATGGCTCCGCGCAGCCTGCCGGAGATATTCATTCCGTGGCCGGCGCTGCTGTGGGTGCTGCCACTGGCCATCGCGGTTGCGCTGCTGGCATTTCCACGCCCTGGCCTGGGTCTGACCTTCCTCGCATTTCTCACTATCGTGGGCTTGGCCTATGAGTGGACGCACTACCTCATTCACACCGATTACAAGCCGAAAACGCGCATGTACCGTGCGATCTACCGCAATCACCGACTGCACCACTTCAAGAACGAGCACTACTGGTTCAACGTCACGACCTCAGGCACCGCCGATCGAGTACTGCGCACATATCCCGACCCAGCCACGGTGCCCACCTCGCCGACCGCCAAGAACCTGCACGCTGATCACGTGACCGGCTGATCGGCACAGGTCAACTCGCTCCTCAACCGCTCCCCGACGGCCAGCCCATCACGGTCCTGGGCTAGTTGACCCCAGCGGCGACGCAGCCGCCGCGGCTACTATCGGAAGCCGTGGCCGGCCGGCATCGCGATGAAGACGCCCCGACGCCACCACCCCGCGCACCGTGGCACAACCGCACGTCAACCGTGCTCGGCGTGAGCCTGGCGGGTTTGGCTGTGCTCGCCATTCTGGTCATCTCCATCAACCACGTGACTCGCCAATTCACTGAGCCGGAGCAGGCACCGATCAACTACGTCGAGCCAACGTCGTCGACCCCGGACACCCGGTCGACGACGCCCACCACGACCGGGACGATCACCAGTACCAGAGCGCCCATCACCAACGACATAGATCCCGGCCTCACGCCCTCGAGTAGCGAATCCGCCGAGACCAACGACGGGTCCGCGCAGGCCAGCAACGAGCCCGCGCAGGCCAGCACCAAGTCTGCGGAGCCGTCCACCCGGAAACCGAACTCCCGACTGCCCAGGACCCGCGACCCCGACGGCCCCCCCGAAGAGCCGACACCCGACGGGCCTACAACCGAAGCGACAGCCACACTGGAATCGGCCTCCTAGCACCAAGCGCCTACCATCGGGTTCCGTGCCGCCCCACGAATCTCCTGAGAATCAGCAGAACTACCCCGACGACGAGCCACCAGCGCCAACCGCCGCTGAGCCGTGGCACCGCAAGCCGGTGGCCCTGGTGGCGTTCGGAGCAGCGGGTGCGCTACTCGTCGTACTAATCATCTATGGGCTGGCCCGAGCCATCACCGGGGACTCGACCTTCGATACGACCACAACGACTTCGCTGACTCCCGTGCCCTCGACCGCGGTTGCGCCTCCGTCGACGGTCACCAAAACGGTGACATCGATGCCGACCACGACCGCCACCACCGAGCCTTCGACAACCGCCTCGACTCCAACGAGCACCACTACGACGCCGACCACGACAACTCCCACAACACCGATGCCGACCACAACCGTCAGCACAAGCACCAGCACCGTCACACAAACTGAAACCCAAACGGTGACCGAGCCGCCGCCGGCTCCGGGCTTGTAGACGTAGGGGTGGTCGCCGATGCCGTCCACTCCACGCAGTTCTCCCGCCTGCCGGAGATAGG
>JBMYXJ010000037.1:0-11536 GCA_049608285.1 Mycobacterium sp.
CGGATTCCGTCGTGGGAGTACCAACGTGCCAATGTCGATCCCGGACGGGCCCGCACCATGGTGGGCTGCGCGCAGCGCGTCGGCGCGCTGGAAAAGTTGATCAACCGCCCGGCCGACGCGGCCCGCGCTGCGTTGACGTCGTTGCCAGGCGTGGGGGAGTGGACGGCCGCCGAAACGGTGCAGCGGGCGTTCGGCGACGCCGATGCGCTGTCGGTGGGTGACTTCCACCTGGCCAAGATGGTGGGCTGGAGCCTGCTCGGGCACCCTGTCGATGACCAGCGGATGGTGGAGCTGCTCGAGCCGATGCGTCCGCACCGCCATCGGGCGGTCCGGCTGCTCGAGGTCAGCGGTCTCGCGGTCAATCCGCGTTTCGGACCGCGCGCGCCGATACCAAATTTGGCAGACATGTGACGCGACCACGAAATATGTGACGCGACCACAAGATATGTGACGCGACCACAAGATATGTGACGCGACCACGAGAAATGTGACGCGACCACGAGAAATGTGACGCGACCACGAGAAGCCGTCCGCGCTGCACGTGGCCAGCACAGCCCCCCGGGAGGATGGCTGCGGCTGCACTTCGGGTGCCGACCCGCTGGTGAACGTAGTAATGCTGGGCTAGATTGGCATGTCAGGGGCCTTTTGTCATATCGTTTTCACCACTCGTGGTGATTGGGAAAAGGGCCGTCGTTCGGCGCTGCACGATAGGGACCCCCATCGCCAGACCGGCGAACGCTTTCGTCGGCGGTTGCCGCCCGAAAAATTCCGTGGCGGCGTGTGCAAAAAAGGTAGGTGGGAATGGCGCCCAGTAGCCAGGGGCTGTACGACCCCGCATTCGAGCACGATGCCTGCGGCGTCGCGATGGTGGCGGACATGCATGGTCGCCGCAGCCGCGACATCGTGGACAAGGCCATTACTGCGCTGCTTAACCTTGAACACCGGGGTGCCCAAGGTGCAGAGCCGAACACCGGCGACGGAGCTGGAATCCTGCTGCAGGTGCCCGACGACTTCTTGCGAGCGGTTGTCGATTTCGAATTACCCGAGCCGGGCAGTTATGCCACCGGCATGGCCTTCTTGCCGCAGTCGTCCAGGGACGCAGCCAGTGCGTGCGAAGCGTTGGAGCAGATCGCCGAGACCGAGGGCCTGCACGTGCTCGGGTGGCGGGATGTGCCCACCGACGACTCATCTCTGGGCGCCCTGGCCCGCGACGCGATGCCGACCTTCCGCCAGGTATTCATTGCCGGCGCGTCGGGGATGGAATTGGAACGGCGCGCCTACGTGGTGCGAAAACGTGCCGAACATGAGCTCGGCACAAAAGGGCCAGGCCAGGATGGGCCGGGCCGCGAAACCGTTTATTTCCCAAGCCTTTCCGGTCAGACATTTGTATACAAGGGGATGCTGACCACACCCCAACTCCGCACGTTCTACCTTGATCTGCAGGACGAGCGGCTCACCAGCGCGCTGGGTATCGTGCATTCGAGGTTCTCCACCAACACCTTCCCGTCCTGGCCGTTGGCGCACCCCTTCCGTCGGGTCGCGCACAACGGTGAGATCAACACCGTTACTGGCAACGAGAACTGGATGCGGGCCCGGGAAGCGTTGATCAAGACAGACGTCTTCGACGGCGAGGGGCTCGAGAAGGTCGTCCCGGTCTGCACACCGGGGGCCTCCGACACTGCCCGCTTCGACGAGGTCCTCGAGCTGCTCCATCTCGGTGGCCGCAGCCTGCCGCACGCCGTGTTGATGATGATCCCGGAGGCCTGGGAGCGTCACGAGTCGATGGACCCGGCCCGCCGGGCGTTCTACGAGTACCACGCGACGTTGATGGAGCCCTGGGACGGTCCGGCGTCGGTGTGCTTCACCGATGGAACGGTCATCGGTGCGGTACTCGACCGCAATGGCCTTCGTCCGTCAAGGATCTGGGTAACCCGTGATGGTCTGGTGGTGATGGCCTCAGAGGCCGGCGTACTCGACCTCGATCCCGCCACCGTCATCAAGAAGATGCGGCTGCAGCCCGGCCGGATGTTCCTCGTCGACACCGCTCAGGGACGGATCGTCGCGGACGAGGAGATCAAGGCCGACCTGGCCGCCGAGCAGCCATACCGCAAGTGGCTCGATGCGGGACTGTTCCACGTCAACGATCTGCCACCGGGTGATTATGTGCGGATGCCGCACCACCGCGTGGTGCTGCGCCAGCGAGCTTTCGGCTACACGTACGAGGAGCTGGATCTTCTGGTTTTGCCGATGGCGCGCACTGGTGTCGAAGCGTTGGGGTCGATGGGCACCGACACCCCAATCGCAGTTCTGTCCGCGCGCCCGCGAATGTTCTACGACTACTTTCAGCAGTTGTTCGCCCAGGTGACCAACCCGCCCCTGGACGCTATCCGGGAAGAGGTCGTCACCAGTGTGTCGGGAACTGTTGGCCCCGAGGGTGATCTGCTGAACCCCGGCCCGGCTTCGTGCCGGCAGATCGTGCTGCCACAACCCATCTTGCGCAATGCAGAGTTGTCGAAGCTGATCTGTGTCGATCCTGACCATGAGATCCGTGGAAACAAGCACGGTTTGCGGGCCGCGGTCGTGCGGTGCCTGTACCCGGTCAACCGAGGCGGACAAGGTCTGCAGGAGGCGCTGGAAGATGTCCGTGCGAAGGTCTCGACGGCAATCCGGGAGGGCGCGCGGCTCATCGTGCTGTCCGACCGCGAGTCCGACGAGCAGCTCGCTCCGATCCCCTCGCTGCTGAGTTTGTCGGCCGTGCACCATCACCTGGTGCGGGAACGCACTCGCACCCAGGTGGGATTGGTTGTCGAATCCGGCGACGCGCGCGAGGTGCATCACATGGCGTGCTTGGTCGGCTTCGGTGCTGCGGCGATCAACCCCTATATGGCGTTCGAGTCCATCGAAGACATGATTGGACGCGGACTGATCACCGGCATTTCCAGTGACCAGGCCAAGGCCAACTACGTCAAGGCAGCAGGCAAGGGCGTGCTCAAGGTGATGTCCAAGATGGGCATCTCGACGTTGGCGTCCTACACCGGTGCCCAGTTGTTCCAGGCCATCGGTATCAGCCAGTCGGTACTCGACGAGTACTTCACCGGGCTGGCATGTCCGGTGAGTGGCATCGATTTGGATGATATTGCCAACGACGTTGCCGCTCGGCACGCGGTTGCGTATCTAGATCGGCCAGACGAGTGGGCCCACCGCGAGCTTGAGGTCGGTGGTGAGTACCAGTGGCGTCGCGAGGGTGAGTATCACCTGTTCAATCCGGACACAGTGTTCAAGCTGCAGCATTCGACCCGCACGGGCCAGTACTCGGTATTCAAGGAATACACCGGGTTGGTTGACGACCAGAGTGAGCGAATGGCCTCCCTGCGCGGGCTTCTCAAGTTCCGCACAGGTGACGGAGCCCTGCGTCCACCCGTTCCCATCGACGAGGTTGAACCCGCCAGCGAAATCGTCAAGCGGTTCTCCACGGGTGCGATGAGCTACGGCTCGATCTCCGCCGAAGCCCACGAGACGCTGGCTGTGGCAATGAATCGCCTCGGTGGACGGTCCAACTCCGGTGAAGGTGGGGAGTCCCCCTCGCGATTCGACCTTGATGAAAACGGTGACTGGCGGCGTAGCGCTATCAAGCAGGTGGCGTCCGGGCGCTTCGGTGTGACCAGCCACTACCTGTCGAACTGCACCGATATCCAGATAAAGATGGCTCAGGGGGCCAAACCCGGTGAAGGGGGCCAGCTTCCGGGAAACAAAGTCTATCCGTGGGTGGCCGAGGTGCGTCATTCCACGCCCGGGGTCGGTTTGATCTCGCCGCCGCCGCACCACGACATCTACTCGATCGAGGATCTCGCTCAGTTGATCCACGATCTGAAGAACGCGAACCCGCAGGCGCGGGTACATGTGAAGCTTGTGAGCGAGAACGGTGTCGGTACGGTCGCTGCCGGGGTGTCCAAGGCGCACGCCGATGTGGTGCTGATCTCTGGCCATGACGGCGGCACAGGCGCGACCCCGCTCACATCGCAGAAGCATGCCGGTGCGCCCTGGGAGCTTGGTCTCGCCGAGACGCAGCAGACGTTGCTGCTCAACGGACTTCGTGATCGGATCGTGGTCCAGGTTGACGGCCAGCTCAAGACTGGACGCGACGTTGTGGTGGCCGCATTGCTGGGTGCCGAGGAGTTCGGTTTCGCCACCGCGCCTCTGGTAGTAGCTGGCTGCGTCATGATGAGGGTCTGTCACCTCGACACTTGCCCGGTCGGTGTGGCCACTCAGAACCCGGTATTGCGCCAGCGGTTCAACGCCAAGCCGGAATTCGTCGAGAATTTCTTCATGTTCATCGCCGACGAAGTCCGGGAGCTGATGGCGCAGTTGGGCTTCCGCACAGTCAACGAGATGGTTGGCCAGGTCGCGACGCTCGACACGACTGAAGCCACCGAACACTGGAAGGCCCACAAGCTGGACCTGGCCCCTGTACTGCACGAGCCTGAGTCGGCGTTTATGAACCAGGACCTCTACTGCAGCTCGCGGCAGGACCACGGCTTGGACAAGGCCCTTGATCAGCAGTTGATCTCGCAATGCCGTGAGGCTATCGATAGCGGTGCACAGGTGCGCTTTTCTACAACAATCACCAACGTTAATCGCACGGTGGGAACGATGCTCGGCCACGAGGTGACAAAGGTCTACGGGGGCCAAGGGCTTCCGGATGGCACGATCGACATCACCTTTGACGGCTCGGCGGGGAATAGCTTCGGCGCCTTCGTGCCCAACGGCATCACCCTGCGCGTGTACGGCGACGCCAACGACTACGTCGGAAAGGGTCTGTCCGGAGGGCGGGTGGTCATCCGGCCGCCCGAGGGCGCTCCTGGAAGTTACGTGGCCGAGGACAACATCATTGCCGGCAACGTAATCCTCTTCGGCGCCACCAGCGGCCACATGTTCCTGCGGGGCCAGGTTGGTGAACGTTTCGCAGTGCGGAACTCGGGCGCGTATGCCGTTGTGGAAGGCGTCGGCGATCACGGCTGTGAGTACATGACCGGCGGTAGGGTGGTCATCCTCGGTCCGACCGGCAGAAACTTCGCGGCGGGCATGTCGGGCGGCATCGGCTATGTGTACGACCCCGATGATCTACTTGCCGACAACCTCAATACCGGGATGGTGGACATCGAGGCGCTCGATGGCGCCGAGTCCGAAGATACGCTGTGGTTGCGCTGTATGATCCAGGCGCACTCCGATGCCACGGATTCATCAGTGGCACAACGAATTCTGGCTGATTGGGACGGTGAATCGGTGCACTTCAAGAAGGTGATGCCGCGCGACTACAAGCGGGTGCTACAGGCGATCGCCGAGGCCGAACGTAGCGGGCAGAATGTCGACGAAGCGATCATGGCGGCCGCTGGTGGTTGATTCGCGAGGATTTCTGAAACACACCCACCGTGAGACCCCGGCACGGCGGCCGGTCGACCTGCGCCTGCGTGATTGGAAAGAGGTCTACGAGGACTTCGCCCACGAGCCCCTCCAGATCCAGGCGAGTCGATGCATGGACTGCGGTATTCCCTTCTGTCACAACGGTTGCCCCCTGGGAAACCTTATTCCGGAGTGGAACGACCAGGTGCGAACCGGGCGTTGGCACGCCGCTATCGAGCGCCTGCACGCGACCAACAATTTCCCGGAGTTCACCGGGCGGCTATGCCCGGCGCCGTGTGAAGGATCCTGTGTCCTGGGCATCAACCAGGATCCGGTGACTATCAAACAGGTCGAGGTGGAGATCATCGACAATGCCTTCAAACAAGGCTGGGTCGTTCCGCTGCCTCCACACCGGCTGACCGACAAGACCGTCGCAGTCATCGGGTCGGGGCCCGCGGGGCTGGCCGCGGCCCAGCAGCTGACACGAGCCGGGCACACCGTGACGGTGTTCGAGCGCGCCGACCGTATCGGCGGCCTGCTGCGCTACGGCATCCCAGAGTTCAAGATGGAGAAGCGCCACATCGACCGGCGCCTCGACCAGATGCGCGCTGAAGGCACCGAGTTCCGTACCGGTGTCAATGTGGGGGTGGACATCACCGCTGCGCAGCTGCGATCCGGCTTCGACGCCGTGGTGCTGGCAGGCGGTGCCACCGCACCCCGGGATCTGCCAATCCCGGGCCGCGAGCTCAAAGGTATCTACCAAGCCATGGAATATCTGCCTTGGGCGAACCGGCTTCAGCTGGGTGACCCGATCGCCGACGAGGACGGGCAACCGCCGATCACGGCTAAGGGCAAGAAGGTCATCATCATCGGCGGCGGCGACACGGGGGCGGACTGCCTGGGCACCGCACACCGCCAGGGCGCCGAAAGCGTGCACCAGTTCGAGATCATGCCGAGGCCTCCGGATACACGTGCCGATTCGACGCCGTGGCCGACGTATCCGCTGATGTTCCGGGTCACCTCCGCGCATGAGGAGGGCGGTGAGCGGGTCTATTCGGTGAACACCGAGAAGTTCCTCGGCCAGGGCGGGCGTGTCACGGGCCTGCGCGCTCATGAGGTGCAGATGAGGGCGGGCAAGTTCGAGAAGATTGCCAACACTGACTTCGAGTTGGACGCCGATCTCGTGCTGCTGGCGATGGGCTTCACCGGCCCCGAGCCGGAAGGCCTGCTCGCCGACCTGAGCGTTGAACTCGACCAGCGCGGCAATGTAGCCCGCGATGCCGCGTTCACGACGTCAGTGCCCGGGGTGTTCGTGGCCGGTGATATGGGACGAGGTCAGTCTCTGATCGTGTGGGCGATCGCCGAGGGTCGCGCCGCGGCCGCCGGCGTGGACCGCTACTTGATGGGAGAGACGGCGCTGCCGTCGCCGATCAAGCCCACTGCGGTGCCGCAGCGCTAGTCCCATCAGACCCTTTAATCACTTTAATAACATCTGATCATTGATCGGCGTGCCTCCGGCAGTTTGCCAGCATCGAGGTATCTAATGACTCGGTGAGGGCGCTGCGGTAAAGTAGCTCCCTGATCAAGCTGTTGGAACGCCGCAGGAGAATTACCGTGTATATGAACCCGATTTCCCGGTACCGGGCAGGGCGAATGGCCTGGTTACTGTTCCGGCACCCAGTCAAGAGCCGCGAGTTCCCAGCGAAGGCCGAACGGTTGATCACCGCAGACGAGCTCCTTCGCTACGGCGTCTAACCGACACCCGCGAGGAGTTTTGTCGGGCCTCGCCGCCCGGGCCTCCGTCTTTGCCTGACCGCGATCGACCCGAGATCGTGATTGAGCTTCGCTGCCGGGCATCGGCGACGCAGCTATCGTGTGGGCCAACGGCGCCAGGCGGCCGGATTACCGGCGATCCCGCACCGCCTCCCTGAGGCACACTTGACCGATGGACCCAGTGATCGCGCTGCGTCGGATCGCCTATTACAAAGACCGCGCCCGCGAGGACTCCCGCCGGGTTATGGCATACCGCAATGCCGCCGACGTCATCGAGGCCCTTACCGATACCCAGCGGGAACGCCACGGTGCGGCCAACAGCTGGGGGATACTTCCGAAGATCGGCCCGAAGACCGCGAAGGTCATCGAGCAGGCGTGGGCGGGCTATGAGCCCGACACCCTGGTCACCCTCAGGGAAGCCGCCGAGGATCTGGGTGGTGGGGACATCCGCACCGCGCTGCGTGGGGATCTGCACGTCCACTCGAATTGGTCCGACGGATCGGCGCCCATCGAAGAAATGATGCTGGCAGCCCGTGAGCTCGGTCATGAGTACTGTGCGCTGACTGATCACTCTCCACGCCTGCGCATCGCCAACGGGCTGACCCCTGATCGACTTCGCAGGCAGCTCGACGTTCTTGACGAAATCCGCGAAAGGGTGGCACCTATGCGGATTCTCACCGGGATCGAGGTCGACGTACTCGAAGACGGGTCTCTCGATCAGGAGCCCGAGTTGCTTGAGCGGCTCGACATCGTCGTCTCCAGCGTCCACTCCAAACTCGGGATGGATGCGCCCTCGATGACGCGGCGCATGCTCAAGGCCACCGCCAACCCGCACACCGATGTGCTCGGACACTGCACCGGCCGGCTGGTTGGCGGCGGCCGCGGAGTACGTCCTGAGTCGAAGTTCGACGCCGAGAAGGTCTTCACTGCCTGCCGCGACAGCGGTACCGCCGTCGAGATCAACTCCCGCCCGGAACGACGAGACCCGCCGACGCGCCTGCTGAAGCTGGCGATGGACATCGGCTGCCTATTCTCGATTGACACCGACGCACACGCGCCCGGCCAGTTGGAGTTCCTCGGCTATGGCGCCCAGCGCGCACTCGATGCCGGCCTGCCCACCTCCCGGATCGTCAACACCTGGCCCGTCGACAAGCTCACGGCGTGGACCAGCACTTGAGTCACGTGGACCAGCACTTGAGTCACGTGGACCAGCACATAAGTCAGTCGGGCAGCATCGGCATCTCTAGGTCTGGGCCGCGCACGAGGAGCACGCCGGGAAGCACCGCGGCATTGCCGTAGCGCTCCCGAACCAGGTCCACAGCACGGTCCAGAGTGGATGTGTCGCAACGCTCGTTGAAGGGCAACTCCATCTGCTGCGCGCCGTCTCGGTCGAGGTTGCACACAGCGAAGCCGACCAGTGTCAGTCCTCGATCGGCGATTAAGGGACCCGCGGCGGCGACGAGTGCGCGGGCGGTACCCAGGATGACATCAGTGGATGCGGTGGCCCGCGGCAGTGTGTGCGAGCGGGTCGCCCGGGCGTAGTCGGTGAACCGCAGCCGTAAAGTCACGGTGCGCCCCGTGCGACCGGCCCGGCGCATTCGCCGGGTGATCCGGTCGATGAGGTTGACTACCACCGCATCGATCTCGGGAGAGGCCATCTTTGCGCCGTCGGTGCCCAGTGCGCGTTGCGCACCGACGGATCGTCTGCGGTGGCCGGTGACCACCCGGCGGCGATCGACGTTGTGCGACAGGGCGAACAACTGACGTCCCATCGCCCCGCCCACCATGAGGGCCAGAGTTGTCTCTCCGAGTTCGGCCACATCGGCAACGGTTTCGACTCCATGAGCGTGAAGTTTGTCGGCGGTTTTAGCCCCGACTCCCCACAATCGCCGCACCGGTAGCGGATGCAGGAACGCCAACTCGCGGTCCGGTGGAACCAGTAGCAGCCCATTGGGTTTGGCTTCCCGGCCGGCAACTTTGGCGAGGAACTTTGTGCGGGCGATACCGACGGTGACGGGAAGCCCGACACGTTCCCTTACATGCTCGCGCAGCCGGGCGCCGATCTGCACCGGCGTGCCCGACACGCGGCGCAGGCCCGCTACGTCGAGAAAGGCCTCGTCGACCGACAACGGCTCGACGGCGGGGGTGGTATCCCGAAAGACTTCGAATACCGCGCTGCTGGCCTGCGAGTATGCCGGCATCCGGGGTGGGAGGACGACGGCCTGCGGGCACAGCGCCCGGGCTTGCCCCCCTGCCATGGCGGTGCGAATGCCGTAGGCCTTGGCCGCGTAGCTCGCCGCGAGGACGACGCCACCGCCGACAATCACCGGGCGCCCGCGAAGCGTTGGGTCGTCGCGCTGCTCAACCGAAGCGTAGAACGAGTCGAGATCAGCGTGCAGGATGCTCGCGGTCGGAACGGACACGAACATAGGTTCGCATTGGATGCCGACAGATCAGAGCGTGTGGCCGTAGATGCTTGTTGTCCAGATGTGCGCCAGATTGTCCAGTACGCGATGATCGGGGATAGCCGGCTGATGACCTGCGAAAGCTGCTGCCATGACTGCCTCGTTCATCAGGTTCAGGGCTGTCGACAACTCTGCGGCCGGCACGGTGACCGGCGCAGTTCCATCAGCCCGTTCAGCTTCGATGACCTCGGCGATGTGATCGATCCAGCGCTGCATCGACCTGGCCCACAGCTCCCGGGCCTCGGAGTTGGCGGACTTGGCCGCGACCGTCGCGGCGCACACCGCACGATGAGCGCCGAAGGTCTGAAAGAACACATTGATGCCGTGGCGCCAGATCTCGTGATGGTCGTCCGGGCGCTCGGATATCAACTGCTGCAATGCGCCGTCGGCCTCGGTGATAACCCTCTCGAGCAATGTCAGCAGCACAGCGTCTTTCGACGCGAAATAGAAGTAGAAGGTCGGCCGCGAGATGCCGGCGCCCCTGGCGAGGTCGTCGACCGAGATCTCGGACAGTGAACGGCCTTCGAGTAGGCGTTCGGCAGTCTCGAGGATGGCCAGCTCACGGTCGTCGCCGGAGGGGCGGGCGGCGCGTCTGCCCCGGGCGGGCCGGGCCTGGCTGGCAGCGGTCACAACGGTGACGAATTGAAGGTGGGCACGAATCAGACTTTACAGCATGTCGATATTTTCGACATAGTGTTGACTAGATCGACAATGCGTTGATAGTTTGACGCCATGACCGAATTTGTCGACGTCGTCATCGTGGGAGCCGGCATCTCCGGCATCAGCGCCGCTTGGCATCTACAGGACCGCTGCCCATCCAAGAGCTACGCGATCCTCGAACGCCGGGACAACCTCGGGGGCACCTGGGACCTATTCAAGTACCCCGGCATCCGTTCGGACTCCGACATGTTCACGTTGGGATTCCGGTTCAAGCCCTGGACCGCGGAGAAGGCGATCGCCGATGGTCCCGACATCGTGGCCTACTTGAAGGAAACCGTCGCCGAATACGGAATCGACAGGAAGATCCGCTACGGCCACCATGTGAAGTCCGCCGATTGGTCCGACGCGGACGGTCGCTGGACGGTGAACGTCGAACGTGATGGCGAGCAGGTCGAGATCTCTAGCCAATACCTGATGGCCTGCAGCGGCTACTACAACTACGACCAGGGGTTTTCGCCTGAGTTCACGGGCTCCGAGGATTTCGAGGGCACCATCGTCCATCCTCAGCACTGGCCCGAAGACCTCGACTACGCGGGCAAGCGCATCGTGGTTATCGGCAGCGGTGCCACCGCCGTCACTCTGATCCCAGCACTTGCGGATTCGGGCGCAGGGCAGCTGACGATGCTGCAGCGGTCACCGACGTTCATCGCTGCGCTACCCGACGTCGACCCGTTCACGGTCCAGACAAACAAACGCCTGCCCAAGAAGGCCGCCTACGTCCTGAACCGATGGAAGAGCATTCTGCTGCAATCCGTCCAGTACCGGATCGCCCGACGCTTCCCGGACACATTCCGAAAGCAACTGCTGACGATGGCCCGCCACCGCCTGCCCGAAAATTTCGACGTCGATAAGCACTTCAATCCGCGTTACAACCCATGGGATGAACGAGTCTGCTTGGCACCCAACGGAGATCTGTTCAAAACCATCCGCGCCGGCAAGGCCGAGGTCGTGACCGACACAATCGACCGCTTCACCAAGACCGGAATCAAACTGACCTCCGGGAAACACCTCGACGCCGACATCATCGTCACTGCCACGGGTCTGAACCTTCAGCTGTTCGGCGGGGCTGCAGTATCGCGTAACGGCGAGGAGATCGAACTCAACAAGACGATGGCCTACAAGGGCATGATGCTCACTGACATGCCCAACCTGGCCTTCACGATCGGATACACCAACGC
>JBMYXJ010000038.1:0-5433 GCA_049608285.1 Mycobacterium sp.
ATCCGGCGCTTCGGAACGCGATCGCCAAGGGCATTGACCGGCAGGCCATCGCAGCGATCACGCAGCGTGGTCTCGTCGACAACCCGGTTCCGCTGAACAATCACATCTTCGTGGCCGGCCAGGAGGGCTACCAAGACAACGGCATCGCCTTTGATCCCGAAGCGGCCAAACGCGAACTGGATGCTCTGGGCTGGCGGCTCAGCGACTCCGGGGACGGCCAGTTCCGCGAGAAGGATGGGCGCAGACTCACCATTCGGGATGTGTTCTACGACGCCCAGAGCACTCGCCAGATCGGCCAGATCGCCCAGAACAATCTGGCCCAGATCGGCGTTGAACTCGAGTTGAATGCGGTCGCCGGTGGCACGCTTTTCAGCGATTACGTGACGCCGGGCAACTTCGACATAGCCCAGTTCGGCTGGGGCGGAGACGCATTCCCGTTAGCCAGTCTCACCCAAATCTATGCCTCCGAGGGCGAGAGCAACTTCGGCAAGATCGGCAGCCCACGGATCGACGCGAAGATCGAACAGACGCTGTCAGAGCTCGACCCGGCCAAAGCACGTGCCCTGGCCAACGAGCTCGACAAGATGATCTGGGCCATTGGGTTCAGCCTCCCGCTGTTCCAGTCGCCGGGCAACGTCGCGGTGCGCAGCAATTTGGCCAACTACGGTCCCACCGGTATCGGCGACCTCAACTACGCCGCGATCGGTTTCATGAAGTAGCGGCGGCACGCATTGCGCGCGGCACGGCCGACTCCGCCTTCACCGCAATATTGATGGCGCCGACGAGGAGGCGCACCGTCAAATTCGCAGGAAGCGCGTCCAGTTCGGCTGACAGGGAAGACAGTTGGCGAATTCCTTCGTTGCACACCTCCTTGCAGATTCGCAGGGCGGCTTGGTCGCGAGTGTCAAGGATGCTGTGCCCAGCGGTGGGGAGCTCGACGAGAACTGAGTCGGGAATGAGATCGGTGATCCGCCGGGCGACGCTCGGTGGCGTGGTGAGGTCACGACCTCCCGAGATCACGGCGGTGGGCCAGGTGAATCCCGGCATGGCCGAGATCAGATCGAAGGGCTCGGCTACGAAATCGACATCGCCGCTGCCGATCTCGCGAAACGCCACTGCGGGGTCCAGTGGCCCACCATCAGGCACCGCCCCATAGTTCAGTTCCCGGTACGCGATGCGCTCCACGAGGTCAGGTTCGTGGTGGTACGCGGTCTGGCGTTCCAGCAGCATCCTGGTTCCCAGACCCACAGCTGTCCACAACCAGTCGTGACCGGCCAGCAGGAGATCCAGCTGACGTCGCAGCACATCAGGGCCGGCGATGCCGAACATGTCCGCGGCGGGCAACACATCGGTTGGGGCGAGGGCGCCATCGGCAGCGAGGCGCCGTACTTTAGCCGCCAGGTCGGCACTTCCGGGGACCGCACCGTCCCACAACACCCGCCGAATCTGCGCTCGGACATCGCCGATATCGTCAGCCGAGAGCAATGGTGAATCGAGCACCATTGCGTGGATCCGCGCCGGGTGAAGAACCCCGAGACCGGCTGCCAGGTAACTGCCATAGGACGTGCCGTAGACGACGGCCCGATCGACCCCGGCATCCTCCAACACAGCAGCGATGTCGTCAACGACCATGTCGATGCTGAGTGCCTCCGGGGGCAGATCTGCGCCCGCGTCGTCATGGCGAGACAATCCCACCCCGCGATGCTCGACCATGATGATGTCGAGGCCGTTGAGAGTGGCACGCCGTCGCAGCGCTCGATACAACGCTACCGACGCTGCACCCGGGCCACCTGGGATGATGACCAGCGGGTGAGCCGATTTGCGACCGGTACGCACGTAGTAGAGATCGAACTCGTCCTGGGAACACTCGCCACCGCGGAGGATCGGTCTGCGGATCGGACGCACACCGGCCGGCGCGGCCAGCTTGTCATGCGCTCGGCGACGCGCAGTGTTCATTGTCATTGCGTTCATTGTGCTGGCGAATCCTGAGAGGTGCATGGCAGTTTCTTGGAGACGCCTGGGCAGTGGTCGCGGTTAGCTGCGACGAATGAGGGCGGCGGCCTTCTCGCCGATCAGCACGCTGGGCGCGTGCGTGTGGCCGCGGATGATCGTCGGCATCACCGATGCATCGGCTACCCGAAGCGCTGTTACGCCCCGGACCCGCAGCTGTGGATCGACGACGCTGGCATCGTCGGTGCCCATCCGGCAAGTGCCCACTGGGTGGTACAGCGTGTGTGACAGAGACTCCAATGCCCTGGATAGAGTTTCCTCGTCAAGCTTGTTGGCCTGCAGCGGACGGGCGATTCGGCCGACGGTGCCCCGCAGCGCCGGCGCACGGGCGATCTCGGTACACATGCGTAGTCCCGCCATCAATGCGTCGCGATCGGCCCCGGCATCGTCGGTCAGGTATCGAGGGTCGATCAACGGATTGTCATAGGGGTTAGCAGTGCGCAGGGTGATCGTTCCGCGACTCTGCGGCTTGAGCAGGATCGGGCCCATCACCACGGCGTGGCCGAGGTAGGGGTCCCCGATTCCCTCATCGAAATATGGTGCGGGAGCGAAGATCAGCTCGAGATCCGGCAGCTCGAGATCTTTTCTGCTCCTGACGAATCCGTAGGCCTCGCCTACATTCGAGGTGAGCATACCCCGCCGAAGCACGAGGTAGTTCAGCAGTTCCGGCAGCTTCTGCGCATCGAACAGCGAGTCGTAGGGCACGTCGAACCCCAACGGAACGACGAGGTGGTCGAGCAGGTTGGCGCCCACCTCCGGCGAGTGCGCGATGCTGTCGATCCCGTGCATGGCGAGCTGGTCGCGGTCACCGATTCCCGAGAGCATCAGCAGCTGTGGGGAGTTGATCGCCCCAGCGCACAGCACCACCTCGCGGCGAGCGGTGGCCACGGCACGGCCGCCCTTGCCGTCGAACTCGACGCCGATCGCGCGGTCGCCGGCAAGCACCACCCGGGTCGCTGTGGCCTCGGTCAGCACTGTCAGGTTGTTGCGTCTGCGGATCGGCTTGAGGTAGGCGTCGGCGGCACTCCATCTGGCGCCCCGACGTTGAGTGACCAGCGTCTCGCAGAACCCCTGCGGCTCATCCTGATTCGGCGCCTCTACGCGATACCCACATTGCTGTACCGCGGTGAGCCAATCAGCTGTTGCAGCCCGCGGACTGCGCTGGCGCGAGATGACCAGTGGGCCTGATTCGATGCCGCGCAGGTACGGTTGGAGGTGAGCGTAGTCCCATTGCTCGCCGGCATGCTCGCCCCACTCGTCGTAGTCGGCGGCAAACCCGCGCACCCACATCATCGCGTTCATCGAGGATGAGCCGCCCAGCATCTTGCCCCGAGGCCAGTAGATTCGGCGCCCGCCCAGACCAGGCTGCGGCTCCGTCAGATAGTCCCAGTCGAGCGGGCCACGCATGAGTTGGGGGAAAGCGGCGGGGATGTGAACGAACTTGTTCCTGTCCCGCTTACCTGCCTCAAGAACGACAACCTGCACAGAGGGATCGGCGCTGAGACGGTTGGCCACGACGGCGCCGGCAGAACCAGTTCCCACGACGACGTAATCGGCCTCCACGACCGGCAGTCTAAACGCGTACCGGTCGCAGGGAGTCAGCCAGATCCGGTTGCGGCCAATTCGATGTGCTGGGCGCAGCGGACTCCCGCATAGCGCTGTGGACTACACGTCAAGATGATGACCTGGCTGTCGCTTGCGACCGTGTCGAATACCTCGGCCATCTTCGCTAGGCGTTCAGCGTCGGTGAAGCCGAGGGCGTCATCGATCACGACCGGCACGGCGTCCTCCTTGGCAACCAGGGCGGCGCCGGCCAACCTTGCGACAATCCCCAGCTGCTCCTTGGCTCCCCCGGATAACGACTCGTAAGGGACTGTGCGTCCCGACACCGTGCGATGTCCAATGCGCAACTCGCTGTCGACGTCCACCTCAAAGGTCTCGCCGAATACGAGGCGCCCCAACCGTTCCACCTCACCACGGAACGGATCGACGTATCGCTGCCGCATCGCGTGACGGTGACGACCCATGACTGTGCTCAGCAGACGCGCGGCTCGGGCTCGGCGCTGCACTCGCGCGAACTGCTCTGCGGCGTGCTGGTGGTCGGCCTCGGCGGCGTCCAGCCTGCCTTTGCGCCCCTCGGTCCCGTACACACTCAACTGAATGGCAACCTCACGCAACGCCGCAGCGGCCTGGTCGTGTCGCTGCTGAACGCCGACCGCGTCACGCTCTGCGTCGGCGAGTTCTACGGCCACGAGTTCTGGTTGGCGGCTGGCCAGTTCACTGCCGAGTGAAGCGACGAGCTCAGCGGCTTTTGCCGACGTTTCGGCATCAGCTTCGGCTTTAATGGCCAACTGGTCGTCGCTGGCGGCCCGACGTTCGGCCTCGAGACGCTGCTCTGCCAGGGCCAACTCAGCCTGGGCGGCCTGCCACTTCTCTTTGGCGCGAGCCGCCCGAACCCCACGCTCGGAGAACAACTTGGCCGCCTCTTCGGCGCGCCTGCGCTGAGTCTCGCAATCCCGCACGACCTGCTGGTGCACGGTGGTGGCCGTGTCGAGTTCGGCGCGTAGTTCATCGGGCTCCTGCGGTGGTCCTGTGGCGGAGTTCCACAATCCATCTTCGATGGGCAGGCCGGAGCCCAGCTCAGACAGCTGCGATCGCAGTTCATCGGCACCACCCTCCTCAGTCAGCGCATCGAGAATCCCCTGCAGTCGCTCACCGGTGTTGAGCAGTTCGCGCCGGCGCTCCTGCAATGCGCGTGCTGCGGAGACATCGGGGGCGCCCGCCCGCTGTAGGGCCTCCGATAGCGCCGCCTGGGCGGTGTCGAGCACCGCTGCTGTCGTGGCGGCCGAGGCACCAGGCGTCACCTGTATGGAAAGCACACCGGGAACCTCGATCCCCGCCGGTCCGCTGAGGGCCGCAGACCATGCAGCGCCGGGGCGCAAGGCGATGGTTTCACCGCCGATCCGCAGCTCCAGATCGGCCTCGGCGACCAGCTCGACCTGAGACGAGGCTTGTTCGGCGGCGGCGACGGCACGGCCGAGCACTCCGTCCGCATCCTCGATGGTTTGCATCAGCTCATCGGTCAGCGTGCTCGCCGCGAGGTCGCGCTGAACCACATCGAGGGCACGTTGATGGGACTCGATCGCAGTGAGCCGACTGGTGAGACGCTCGACTAGGACCCCATCTGTCAGTCGCTGCACAGCACTACGGGCGGCATCGACGCGGGCCTGGCCGGCCTCGAGCGCTGACCGCGCCTGCCCCGCAGCCTCGTCGGCAGCCGCCTGCGCCTCACCGGCGGTTGTGAGTTCCGCTGCCGCTTCGTCGGAGGCGGTTTGTAGGCCCGCGATCGCCGCAATCCGCCCGTCGATATCTGCGCGTGAGCGGCGCCGCTCGGTGAGGGCCGCCGTCGACGCGGAGAGCGTC
>JBMYXJ010000038.1:5443-11535 GCA_049608285.1 Mycobacterium sp.
TCGACGTCGCCGCATCGGCGACGACGACGGCCTGGTCGAGCTCACTGCTGACGTTGGCGACCGACTGGGCGGCGGTGCGCGCGAGCGTGAGTCGCTCGGCGGCCCGAGTGCTTTCCTCGGCCAATGTCGCCAGCTCATCGGTGAGGGTGGAGTGGGTTCGGACCGCCTCGTCAACCTCGGCGATTGCCGCAGCGCACCTGGCCACGTCCTCGTCCGTGGACTGCAGCCGGCCGATCGCGGCAGCCCATTCCCCGGTCGGCCGTCCCGTCGTGGTGAAGTAGCGCCGGTACTCTTCAGCGATTCGGTCGATCAGGAGCGTGTCAACACTCCCGCTGCTTCCAGCCAAGCGATCAGCGGCGTCGTCGACCTCACCGGCCACGACGTCCAGCGCCCTGGATAACGCGTTGCATCCCGAAAGATCCGGGGCCGAGGTCGGTGCCGACTGCAGCACTCGCTGCGCCTGCCAAAGATCGAGGTCGACGCTTTCGCTGAGCATGGCCCACACCCGTTCGTGGGCTTCGTCACCGGTGAGCTGCTCGCGCCGTGGTGCCAGCAGCGTCAACTCAGTCTCGGCGCGCTTGTGAAAACGCTTACGGTACACGAACCGGTAGGGGCCGGTGGAAAGCTCAGCCGTCACTTCGGCGCCGACATCGGCATGGGTGGGCTTGACCCGTTTGACCTCCTTCTTAGCGGATCGATCCTTTGCCTGCAGCAGCAGGTCAAGTGCCTCCAGCATTGAGGTCTTACCGGTCTCGTTGGGCCCGCTGACGATGACGACTCCGTGGTCGGGGAACTCGATGTCGCGGTGGCTGATACCGCGGTAGTTCGTCAGAGTCAGTCGGTGCAACTTCATGCCGCACCCCCGTCAGCGAGCCGTAACAGCAGAGCCAGCGCGGCCCGCGCGTCGTCGGCGTCATCATCGGTCGAACGCGCAGTCGCCACCAGCTCGTCTACCGCGGCCGCGGCGAACCCTCCGATGCCGAGATCGTCAAACTCTCCGTCGGCGGGCAGCACGGCGACGTCGGTCCGTGCGTCCCACGGAACGAGTGCCGCGAACAGACGCGCGTAACGGTCCAAACAACCATCCAGCGCGGCCCTGTCGGTGACGGTGAGTGAACCTGTGAGACCCAACCGAATCACTGTGCGTTCTTTATCGGGCATCAGGTCGAGATTGATATCGAGGTCGGCGATGTCGCGACCGTCGTCCACCGCGTGGCACAGCGAGACGAACCGCCAGCCGCCGACGCGACGAGCGTCGACCTGTACGGATCGCCGCGCATCGGATTCGTCGATATCGACAACGAGCACCTGCCCAGGGTCGGGCTCGATATCGTCGTAGTTCGTCACCTCCGGCGAGCCTGAGTACCAAATCCGGCCGGTGGAGCCCACTGCCATCCGGGAGTGCTTATCTCCTAGCGCGACGTAATGCACCGCGCCACGGGCGATAGCAGCCTCAAGTGCTGCGAGCCGGATCAGCGACGCACGGTCCTGGTCGGGAACGAGGATGTCGACCGCCCCGTGGCCCACGACGATGCGGGTGAACTCATCGCCCGGTGAAGCATCGAGGCCGTCAAGGACACCGATAACTTCACCAACGAGATCGGCCGTCGGCGCCTTTGAGTACCACGGCGCTGCCACGAGCTGCAGCCCCGGCCGCACCTCGTGGATTCCCGGTCGATCCAGCACGACCACGTTGTCGGGTCGTTCGGCCCGAAACAGCGCGCTGGTGTACACCGACGAAGCGTCCAGCGGGTCGTGGTTGCCGGGAAGCAGGTAGACCGGCACCTCGATGCCGCGCATTGCCTCCAGCGACTGGCTGACGTCGCGGGGAGCGAGCTGGTTGTGCTCAAAAACATCACCGGCGACGACGACGAACTCAGCGCCCACGTCACCGGCAAGCGGGCCGAGAGCAGCGACGGCAGCGCGACGCGCGGCCGAATACCTCGGTTGCGCCTCCCCGTTGAGGAAGTGGCGGGTCATTCCGAGTTGCCAATCGGCGGTGTGCAGAAACCGCATCTCAAGCCCTCCTGCCCCACCAATTCACCGGCCCATTTGCCGGCCAATCTGCCATGGCACCGCGAGTTTAGAGCGGCCCGCCGACAACTCCAGGGAAGTTCACCGGCATGCCCTACCGTCATCGGGGTGAGCCCCAACATTCCTACGGGCGATAGGCATCGCACGCTGGTTCTGCTTCGACACGCGAAATCGGACTATCCGTCCGGCGTGGCCGATCATGACCGCCCACTGGCGACCCGAGGTATTCGGGAAGCCGCCCTGGCCGGCGACTGGATCAGGGCGAACCTGGCCGGCGCCAGCGCAGTCGACGCAGTGCTGTGCTCGACGGCCACACGTACCCGGCAGACTCTGCAACGCACCGGGATCACCGCGCCGGTGCAATACCTGGATGGCATCTACGCATCGACACCCGGCGCCGTCATCGACGAGATCCACCGGGTGCAATCGCTGTTCACCGGAGATATCACGACACTGCTCGTGGTCGGGCACGAGCCCGTAATGTCATCGCTGGCACTCAACCTGGCCAACAACGAGACCCGCAGTAGTGCTATCGCCCAAGAAATATCGACGAAGTTCCCGACCTCGTCGATCGCGCTTCTACGGACCGCCCAGCCGTGGAATCAGTTGGCATTGGGCGGTGCCGAGCTGGTCAACTTCCACATCGCGCGTTGAGAGACCGCTAGGAGCGCAAGAGTGGCGCGGATCGGGCCCGCTAAGCCCGCGTGGCCAGAGTCAACTCCATGAGCTTGACTGCCATTGAGCAGGCATCGATGCCCGGCGCCTGAGGGTTGACCCACCAACCCACGACCCCCACGGCATCGCTGGCGACGCCACAGGCTCCGTTCGGATCCTCGGGACGCATCACGAACGAGGTAATACCCGCGATGGACCGATTTTCGATCTGATACCCCAGCTCCTCGGAGACCTTGCGCTCGTTGTCCAAACTCCCCAGCTCGAACCAGAAGCGGGTGATGTCGACAAGCCCAGCGGGATTGGCCGCCTGCCACCGGCACACCGCGCCGACGAAGGTGCTCTGGATGTCCAAGGGGTCGGCGCCAACCGTCTCGGCCAGAACGTCCTCGGTCAGAACATCGCATTCCTTGAGCAGGTTGGGGTAGCGCCGTTGGGAGTCATTGTTGCGGGGCACCTCTCCCGAACCCGATTTTGCCGCGACGCCGTCGACCGTCTGCGTGCAACCGGTGAGCATGACCAAGCCGGTCAACGCGGCGGTCGCACAGACCAGAGCGCGGCGGGCCAGCGTGCGGGGGGCCGGCGTGCGGTGGGCGCTCATCTGGAGTTCACTATCGATTGGCGGGTCAGTTCCTTCGCGACTCCGCAGGTATCGGGGAATGGTTCGTGGGCGTAACTGATCGACCATTCGATGAAATCGTCTCCGAACTGGATTCCGACCTCGCAGAGGTTCACCCCGACCGTCGGGTCTTCGTTGATTCCCATGAAGCCGTCGTGGCCCTCGATACTGATGTCCTCCACACTCGTACGCGACAGTTCCATCGTCTTGCGTTCCCGGCCTATGGGGCTACCGCGGAACCAGGTGAAGGAAAAGTGTGGGCCCACGATGCTGCCACCGGATAGCCACTGGCACCCCACCGAGGTTCGGGCGGTGTTGACCAGGCTGGCTATCTGCGTCTGATTGATTACTTCCTCATCACTGACACCCCCACACTCCGGGAAGAACGGCCCGTGCGAGACCGACTGCTCAGGGGTGTTGGTGGTCGGCACTTCCGGCGAGTCCGGCTGCTCGGAGCACCCGGCAAGAATCGGGAGCATGGTCGCAGCCGCAAGGGCCAGCGCCCTGCGTACGTGGGGAGTAAAGGCAGCATGCGCTGACGTGCTGGGTGTCACGCCATGCACTGTAGCGCCAGCCCCACGCGTCAACCACCGACATGCCGATTGACCTGCTCATTTAAGGAATTCTCAGGTGGGGCAGCCGAACACGCGCCGCCCCAGGCGGGTATGCGAAGGTAGCGGGATGCTCTGGGGGCTGCTCCGACGGCACGTGCGGCCGTACCGGCTGTTGCTTGCCGTGGTTGCGGTGTTCCAGGTGATCAGCACACTGGCGACGCTGTACCTACCGACGATCAATGCCGCGATCATCGACGACGGCGTCGCACAGGGCAATCTGTCTCGCATCATTGAGCTCGGGCTTGTGATGCTGGTGGTCACCGCACTGCAGGTGGTGTGCGCGGTGGGCGCGGTCTACTTCGGATCACGGGCGAGCATGGGCGTCGGCCGGGACCTGCGTTCAGCGATCTTTCACCATGTCACCGGTTTGTCGGCCGAGGAGACCGCACGCTTCGGGGCCCCGTCCCTGCTGACCCGGACCACCAACGATGTCCAGCAGATCCAGCTGTTGGTGCAGCTCACATGCACGATGTTGATCACCGCCCCGATCATGTGCGTCGGTGGCATCTTCATGGCGATCCGCCTGAATGCGGGTCTGTCGTGGCTGTTGGTCGTCAGCGTGCCGTTGCTCGCGATCACCAACTACTGGATCGTGTCGCACCTGCTGCCGATCTTCCGGCGGCTGCAGCGCCAGATCGACGGGATCAACCGCGTGATGCGCGAGCAGCTCACCGGCCTACGGGCCGTGCGGGCGTTCGCGCGGGAGCCGTTCGAACGCAAGCGATTCGCCGAGGCCAATCGGGCGCTGGCCGGCACCGCGCTCGAGGCTGGCCGATGGCAGGCACTGATGCTGCCGGTGACCACCCTGGTGATCAATGTGTCCAGCGTGATGGTGATCTGGTTCGGCGGCCTCCGCATCGATTCTGGCCAAATGCAGGTCGGTGCGCTGATCGCCTTCCTGTCGTACTTCATGCAGATACTGACCGCGGTGCTGATGGCAACGTTCATTTTGGTGATCGTCCCGCGCGCGTCAGTGTGCGCCGAGCGGATCACCGAGGTGCTCTCCACCGAGCCGGCGATCACCAGCAGTCCGGAAGCGGTGTTCCCGCGGACCGTATCCGGCGAAATTCGGTTAGATTCAGTGAAATTCAGCTATCTCGGTGCAGATCGTCCTGTGCTTCAGGATGTCTCACTGACGGCGCGACCCGGCACAACGAGCGCGATCGTCGGGTCCACTGGGTCGGGCAAGTCGACGCTGTTGTCATTGATCTGCCGACTGTACGACGTGACTGGCGGTTCAGTCAGCGTGGACGGAATCGATGTGCGCGACTTCGATGTCGAACGACTATGGTCGGCCATTGGGTTGGTTCCCCAGCGCGGCTACCTGTTCTCCGGCACGGTCGCCGACAACTTGCGCTACGGCAAAGCCGATGCCGGAGAAGACGAGATGTGGGACGCGCTTCGGGTAGCCGCCGCCGACGACTTCGTCGGCGCCCATCCCGACGGGCTAGAGATGCCGGTCGCGCAGGGCGGGATGAATTTCTCTGGCGGGCAGCGCCAGCGCTTGGCGATCGCCCGGGCCGTCATCCGCCGTCCAGCGATCTACCTCTTCGACGACGCGTTCTCGGCTCTCGACGTGGGTACCGATGCGCGTATTCGCACCGCTCTACGGGGAGTATCGGCAACAGCCACGGTGATAATTGTCTCGCAGCGCATTTCGACGGTCGCGGAGGCTGATCAAATCGCCGTCATCGACGGCGGCCAGGTGGTTGGAACCGGAACCCATTATCAGCTGCTCCGCACCTGCGACGCGTACCGGGAGTTCGCGGAATCCCAGTCAGTTAGTGCCGGGCAGTCATGAGCGAGCCATTGACGCGAGGGGCGCAGATGCCCCAACCGCCGCAGGTTCGGTCGCGCGACTTCAGGAGATCGGCGGTCCGGCTACTCAAACGGCTGGTTCCCCAGCGCGGGCTGACCGTCGCGGTGATGGTGCTCGGCGTCGGCGGGATTGCCCTTGGCGTGCTCGGGCCGCTCATCCTCGGCCATGCCACCGATCTGCTGTTCAACGGTGTGATCGGTCGGCAGTTGCCGGCGGGCATATCCAAAGAGCAGGCCGTCGAAGCTGCCCGGGACCGTGGCGACAATAGTTTCGCCGACCTGCTTTCAGGCATGAACGTGATACCCGGTCAGGGTGTCAACTTCGAAGCCATCGG
>JBMYXJ010000039.1:0-11330 GCA_049608285.1 Mycobacterium sp.
GGTACGAAGCTCGACGACCAGGCGTTCGGCCTCTGCGATTCCGAGATCGTACGGCTCGAGGGTGACCGGATCGGCGGTGAGCAGAAACCCTCGCTGGCCGGTCTGCTGGTTGAGATACGCGAGGGCCAACTGCGAGCTATTGACCCGGACCGGTAGGAGACGGTTCTCGAGATCGGAGACAATACGCGCGACAGATCCCTGAGACAGCATCGAAGCCGATATCGTGACCGCGAAAACCAGAATGACCGCACCAGCTAAGACGGCAACCAGTTGATTAAGGGAAAGGCGCAACACGGTTTAGCCGCCCCTCGCCGATGAACAGAGACCGTTGGGTATCACGGTACCCATCGCGGCACCCGCCCGAAGGATTTTTCGATTCTGCTGACGAGCCAGTTGAGCAGGATGAACCCTCGGCAGTCACGCGATATGCCATGGAACCCGAAAGATTTTGGGCGCCGGTGATGGTCGCAACCTCTCACACACGGCTACCGTGGTGCCACGAACCCCACTGGACCCGAGGCAATGCAGACCGACAGTGCCGCGGTGTTGGCCCACACGGTGATCGCATCCCCCGCCCCGGGCAGCCGTACATAGACGCGGTTGAGGCCCGGTCGGACCGGAACCCTGACTTCCTTTCCCTCGGTCAGCGACAGCGTTATCGAGCCGTCACTGTTGGCCAGGTAGTTCAGCTCAACGGTCCACTCGGCCGGAAGTAACGGTCCGTCCAGCGGCATAAGCACCGGAACATCGGGCTGCACAAGGTACCCGCACTGCGGAGCAGGCCCTGGGCTGATGAAGCGTACCCAAGTCACTTCCGCGTCCACCAAGCGCCCGGCGGAGTCGAGCATACGTAATTCAGTTGTAGCAGAAGAGAATTCTGGCCGGTTCCGCAGTAGGCCGAACATGTGACTAGCAAGGTTCTCCGGCCAGGCAACCCGCTGCAGAACCAGCGGATCGACCTCCTGATCCAACATCGGTGCCTCCGATGAGGTCTGCGCGCCGGCCAGTGAGGCCCGTGCATTCTGCAGATACTGCTGTGTGGGGTTGTCGCGCCAACTAGTTAGGAACGTCGCTGTCGAGTAGACAGAGCTGATCATGAAGGCGGTCGAAAGGCCTACGGTCAACGCCGATCTCATCCACGATGAATTCAGCCAGCCCGATCCTTCTCGGTTGGGTGCGCACAACCCGACAGCAGCCAGCAGCGCTAACACCACAACAAGATCGGGTAGATAGCGCAGGGTCTGCGCTAGCTCCAGGGCGGTGAAGCGTGAGGACCGCATGAGGTAGATCGGTACCTGGCAGGCCACCGCGTACCCAAGCGCTGCCAACCACACAGCTCCGAGCCGCTGCTTGCGCAACAGGGTCACCGCGACGACCATTGCCAGCGCGACCCAGCCCAGAGCCATCGCTGTTACCGATGGCGTAGCCCACGGCGACGCCGGCGCCCACCGCTGCCAATCCCATGGCCCACCAACCAGTCCTGGCACAATTCCGTGAGTAAATGAGCGCCACAACAGATCCCACGTCATCGACGGATCGAAACTCCAGCGCTGCTGATCGACGACCACCAGATACACGCCAACCCAAACCGCTGTAAGTGTCAGACAGGCCATCCACAGCCGTGCCCCCCGTCGCCATACTGAACGGGCCGAGCCGCTTCCGGTGACGTGACAGTAGAGTGTCGCAACAGTGAACGCGACGAACGGAATGATCGCTGACTTCTCGAAGAACAACAGCCCCCCGAGGTAGGCGAGGGCGCCGCTGATCGCATAGCGTTGGTTCCCGGTGCGCACGAGCAATATCGCGTCGGCGCACACCCATGCCATCGCGGCCAGCATCGGTAGCGAGTTCAACGCCGCTGCCCACCAGGCGAACCCGGGTACCGCCAGCGGCGTGAACAAGGCGAACGTCAAAGGGACCAGAAGAACCGGGCGCCAGCCGAGGATCACATACAGCGCCCGTAGCAGGGCCAGTGAGGCCAATAGCGCCAGCACCACCAGGCTGACGGCCGGACCTGTCCAATTTAGCGGGGCAAGCAGGGTGACCGCGCCGGCCGCCAGGAACGCGCCCGGCATGACATGACCATCGTGGTCGTCGAAGAGGTACGTCGGTGACAGCAGGCTCTGGGTACCTACCCGGCCGACGAGGATCAAGTCGTCCCAATAGAAGTAGCCGTTGAACGCCAGAATCGACCGGATGACCAACTGCAGCGCAATCAGCAACAGAGCTGCGCGGGCGACCCAGGACCTCACGAGCGCAGCGCAGCCGACGGTCGGGCTAGTGCGGCCAGGTGCATAGCTATCCCCAGCAGTGGCCCGCACAGCAGTGCGATCACCGTGCGCACCTCGAGTTCCAGCGGTAGCAGCAACAGCAACGTCGAGACCACGGTGGCGCTCAACCAACCCGCCGCATAGGCCCGATGAAGTGCGGCGGCTACCGTTGCGGCGCCGGTGAGTGTCAGCAAGGCGATCGCCACTGCTGCGGCGGTGAACCAGGCCAGCAGCGCACCGTCGGCGACGTACTCTGCTCCGAAGGCTTCCTGGAGCAGCCAGGGCCCGAATGCACCCGCGAGCGCGATGCCGATCGCGCCAAGCCCACCGATCAGAGCCGCGGGCGCCACCAGCGCCCTCATCCGATGTGCTCGCTGATCGACGAAATGCGCGATCAGATTGCCCTGCATGGCGGTGAGGGGCACCATCAGCGGCGCGCGGGTCAACGTTACCGCGAGGATCACGACCCCGCCTGCGGCGCCGAGGTCGGCTCCCGACGTTACTTTCAGCAGCACCGGAAAACCCATCACCAGTACCGCGCTGGCACCGGCCGCGGCGATCGAGTGCCCCGCGCCGCGCAGGAATGTGACCGTTGGGCCCGACGTGAGCACCCGCGCAGCCGATCTGGCCGTCGAGGAGGTCAAGAGCATGAACAGCCACGCGAGGGAACCGGCGACTGTTGCCCATAGATATCCGCCGAGCCCCCAGCCCACCGCAAAGGTGGCCGCTGCCACCGTGACCCGCAGTGCCGCGTCGGCAACCATCAGGGCGCCGTACTCGGACCACCGGTTGGCACCGGCGAGCGCGCCGAGCAGCGTCGTGTGGAGACAGAACCCTGCCAATCCAGCGCACAACAGTATGACGCTGATCAGGCGATCTTCGACGAAAATACGCGCTGACCACAGCGGGGAGGTTGCGGCGATCACGGCCGCGGCGGCAAGGCCTACCCCGGCCGCCACACGCATCGGGTGGGTGCGTTCCCCGTCCGGATCCGCTAGGCCCTCGGTTCGGGCCGCGGACCGAACCTCGCGTGTTGTCTCCTGCAATAGTCCGAAGGCGGCTCCGCTGGCTAGCCCGAACGCGCCCCAGAACACACCAAACACGGAGAATCCGGCGGGCTCGAGATCGCGTGCGGCCAGGTATAACACCGCATACCCACAGAGTGCTGAGAGTGCCGTGGCCGCCCCGACGCGGACCACGCTGCCCCGGCTGACCGCTCCCGAGGGTCCCGCGATCGGGTCGGTCACGCCCGCGCGTCCAGAAGGGGGACCTTCGTCGAGTACAGCCAGTCGTCCCACAGGGCTTGTAGAGAACCTTTGGAATACTGCGCGGCCAGAGTGGTGAAGTCGTCGGTCACCACATTGCCGTGGCAGTAGCGCGTCGTCCAATCCTGGAGTAGAGCGAAGAATGACGTGTCGCCGATCTGCTTACGCAGTGCATGCAGGGTCAGTGCTCCCCGCTTGTATACCTGGTCATCGAACATGTCACGCGGACCGGGGTCGACGAGCAGCAGGTTCTTCGCGCCGCTGCTCAACCGGTGGTGGTAATGGCGGGCGAGCTCCTCGGCGCTGCGCTCACCGCAGTGCTCTGACCATAGCCATTCGGCGTAGCAGGCGAAGCCCTCATGTAACCAGATGTGGCGCCAGCGTTGCACGGTGACCGAGTTTCCGAACCACTGGTGGGCTAGTTCATGCGCTATCAGCCGTTCCGAGCTGCGCTGGCCGTCACAGTGGTTGGCGCCGAAGATCGAAATTCCCTGCGCCTCAAGGGGGATTTCGAGATCATCGTCGGTCACTACAACGGTGTAGCCGCCCGCCAGTGGATAGGGACCAAACAGCTTCACAAACAATTCCATCATCTGCGGTTGCCGCCCGAAATCGTTCTCGAAATTCCCGCGGAGGCGGTCGGGCAGGACCGAGAAGGTCTCCACGCCGTTCTTCGACAGTCGGTGTCTGTCGTATATGCCGATCTGCATCGTGACCAGATATGTCGATGTGGGTTCGGCCTGTTCGTAAGTCCAGGTGGTCATTCCGGCCCGCGCCCGGCGGGCGAGGAGCGTGCCGTTGGCGATGGCGAAATAAGCGCTCTCCGTGCTGATCTGGATGCGGAAGCTGGATTTTGCGCTCGGATGGTCATCGCACGGAAACCATGAAGGCGCCCCATTTGGTTGCCCGGCGACGAGCGCGCCTTCGGCTAACTCCTCGAAACCGACTTCGCCCCAATGGGAACGGATCGGACGGGGATTGCCACCGTAGCGCACCGACACCGTCATGGCGGCGCCGGCGGGTAACCGGTCGGCAAGAGTGATGTGCAGTTTCCCTGCGGAGGTGCGGAACTGCGAGGGGCGCCTGCCGTTTACGGTCACCTTGGTCACGGCAAGGGCATCCGACAGGTCGAGGGTGAACGCTTTCAGCTCGGCCAGTGTGACAGCATTGATGGTCGCCGTCCCGGCCAGCCGGTTGATAGTGACCTTGTACTCGAGCTCGAGTTCGTAGCGAGACACCCGGTAGCCGTAATTGCCGGTGGTGGGTAGGTATGGGTCGATGAGCGGTTGTCCGCTCTTCTTGGCTGCCCGTGCGCGTCCGGTCACGCGGCTGCTGGATTCTTCGGCTCAGGACCTGGCGAGACTGAGTCTCCCCGTTTCTTGCGGGGCGGTTTCCAGTGGGAAATGGGATTGCCTTGCCATCGCGTCGACGGCGGCACTTCGTCGCCGCGCATCACCAGCGAGGCAGGTCCGATGGTTGCGCCCGCGCCGATGCGTGCGGCGGGCAATGCGACGCAGTGTGGTCCGAGCGTCGCGCCCCGCCCGAGCACGACGGTATCCATTCGCATGATGCGGTCGTGGAACAAGTGGGTTTGTACGACGCATCCACGGCTCACGGTGGAGCCCTCGCCGAGGGTCACCAGGTCGGCTTCGGGAAGCCAGTACGTTTCACACCACACACCTCGCCCGATCTTTGCGCCCAATGCTCGTAACCATAGATTCATCACCGGTGTGCCCGCTGCGGCTCGGGCGAACCACGGCCCCGCGACTGTTTCAACGAACGTGTCCGACACCTCGTTGCGCCAGACGAATGCTGACCACAACGGATGCTCGATCGCGGTGATCCGCCCTACAACAAGCCATTTGGCCATTACCGCCACGCCGCCGGCCACGGTTCCCGCGGTCAGCAGGATGAGTCCGGTGGTCAGGGCGGCCCACAGCCAACCGACAGTCACCGCCAAGGACTGAGCTGCCAGCAGCACTGCCACGCCGATACTGAACGTCACAACAAGGGGGACAAGCCGGAAGGTCTCCACTGTGGCGCGCAACGCCCTAAGTCGCCCGGAGGGGTGGAAGGTGCGGAGTGCGTCGGCGGCGGTCGGCTCACGGCGCAGCCGTACTGGCGGGCTCCCCAGCCAGGATGAGCCCGCCTTGGACTTGTGCGGAGCTGCTGAGAGCACCGCGACCAAGCCATCATCGGGTACTCGGCGACCCGGCTGGGTGATGCCGGAGTTGCCCAAGAATGCCCGCTTTCCGATGGTCGCGCGGGCCACGTGGATCCATCCTCCGCCCAACTCGTAGGAAGCGACCATAGTGTCATCGGCGAGGAACGCGCCGTCCTCGACGACGGTGAACTTGGGGATCAACAGCGCCGTCGAGATTTCGGTGCCCTTGCCCACCTTGGCTCCCAGCAGGCGAAGCCACCAGGGAGTGAGCAGGCTGGCATAGATAGGGAAAAGATAGTTGCGCGCGGCGTCCATGAGTCTTTCGGTGGCCCACAGCTGCCAACCCGAACGGCTGCGGACCGGGTGATACCCCTCGTGCACGCCGACGGAGAGCAGGCGCACCGACAACACCGTCAGCGCCGCATAGGCGAGCACCGCGGTCAAGGTTGCAGGCACCACCCAGACAAGAGCCGGCAATACCGCTGCGCCCACCGACGCCGTGCCCCGCACACCAAAGCCGATCACGGTCAGCCCTGCGGCCAGCGCGGCCAGCGGTAGCGCCCCCAACAGCAGCGAGGTCAGGCCGTATATGGCAACCCACACCGGTGCCCTGGCGGGCCGGTGCCCGGGCCAGGGATGCTTTGCTTTGCCGGATTTGACCGCCGGGGACCCTTTCCAGTACTGCCGGCTCTTCACTTTTCCGGTGACACCTGAGCCAGGCGCCACATCGGCGTTGCTGCCGACCACAGCACCGGGTAGCAGGGTCGTCCTGGCACCGACTGTGGCGTCTTTGCCCACGGTGATGGGACCAATGTGGAACAGGTCGCCGTCGATCCAATGGCCGGTCAGGTCCACCTCAGGCTCGATGGAACAGCGGTGACCCAGGGTCAGCATCCCGGTCACCGGCGGAGCCGAATGCAGATCGACTCCCTTGCCGACACTATTGCCCAGTGCGCGGGCGTAATAGACCAGCCACGGGGCACCCGCCATGTTCTCCGCACCACTGGCCTCGGCCAGTCGCTCGGCCAGCCAGACCCGCAAGTGCGCCGATCCGCCACGGCGGTACGAGCCCGGCGCAAGATTGCCGGCCAGCGCACGGGCACCGACGACGGCGATGCCCATCCGTCCCACCGGGGTGACGAACAGCAGGAAACCCGCGAGGATCCACCACCAGCTGACTGACCTGGTCCAGGCCACCAGCGACAACGAGGCGGCGATGTTGTTAGCGATCGCCAGCCAGATCACCCACTGCATGCCCGATAGCGTGGCCAAGGGCACCATCAACGCCATTTGCACTGTCTGGGTCAGGTGTGACACCGGTTTCACCGTCCTGGCCTGCACAGTCGGCGGCGCCTTGAGTTCGTCGAGGTAGCCGGCCAGTGAGCCCAGCCGCGGATGATCGTAGAGTTCGGCGACGGTCATCTGCGGGTACCGGTGCCGCAGAGCGGCGATCAACTGCGCCGCGGCCAGCGATCCGCCGCCCAGCGCAAAGAAGTCCGCTTGGGGGCCGTCGACAGGAGCGCCCAACACGTCACGCCACAATCCGGCCAGCCAGCCCATCGTGCCGCTCAACTCGGGCGCGGCTTCGTCTACCGATGCGACCGGCCAGGGAAGTGCGTGGCGATCCACTTTTCCCGACGTGCGGGTGGGTAGCGCATCGACCATGACCAGTCGCGGCACCAGCGCGGCAGGCAGCGCCTCGGACAGCCGCCTGCGGGCAGCGGCGATATCGAAGGGTTGCTCAGAACCCGGCGAGGCGACGATGTAGCCAACCAGCACAGGTGTCCCGCCCCGGGTTTTCCGTACCGCCGCGGCACCGCCGCGGACGCCGGGCAGGTTCACCAGCGCGGCGTCTACCTCGCCGAGTTCGATGCGGCGCCCCCCGACTTTGACCTGATCGTCGGCGCGTCCGACGAAGTACAGACCGTCGGATTCAAGTCGTACCAAGTCGCCGGTGCGGTAGGCGCGGCTCCAGAGTCCGGGCGGTTTCAGCGACAGCATCGAGGCGTACCTCTGCGCATCTTTCTGAGGGTCGAGGTAACGCGCAAGACCTACTCCGCCGATCACGAGTTCGCCGACTTCGCCGATGGCCACCGGGGCACCGCTGTTGTCAACGACTGCCAGATCCCACCCTGGAAGCGGCAGGCCGATGCTGACCGGGCTGTTTCCGTCCAGCTTTGCCGCGCTTGCGACCACCGTCGTCTCGGTCGGCCCGTAGGTATTCCATACCTCGCGGCCCACGGCGTCGGGACCGGAGGCCAGCCGTTCGGCCAATTCGGCGGGGCAGGCTTCCCCGCCGAAGATGAGTAGCCGCACCGCCTCTAGAGCTTCGGCGGGCCACAGCGATGCCAGCGTGGGCACCGTGGATACGACGGTGATGTCGCGGGAGACCAGCCAGGGGCCGAGATCCATCCCGCTGCGCACCAGCGATCGCGGCGCGGGCACCAGGCATGCGCCGTGCCGCCATGCCAGCCACATTTCCTCGCACGAAGCATCGAAGGCTACAGACAATCCGGCCAGCACCCGATCACCGGGGCCAAGGGGGTTGTCCTGCAGGAACATCCGCGCTTCGGCGTCGACGAAAGCCGCCGCGCTGCGGTGGGTGACGGCAACCCCCTTGGGGGTTCCGGTCGACCCGGAGGTGAAGATGATCCATGCATCATCGGAGGCCAGCGGTGATCCGGCGCACCAGCCCCGCGAGGAACCTCTGCCGCGTACCAGGCCTTGCTCGGTGATGACGGCAACAACGCCGGCTTCGGTGAATACCAGTTCGGCGCGCTCCTGCGGGTCGTCGGCATCGACCGGAACATATGCCGCGCCGGTCGCCAGTATCGCCAGGATTGCGACGTATAGCGCGTAGCTGCCCGAGGGCATCCGGATTCCGATGCGGTCGCCGCGGCCGATTCCTCGTGCCGCGAGCCAAGAGACGCTGTCCTCTACGTCGGAGACCAACTCGGTGTAGGTGAGTTGGATTGCACCGTCATCGAGCGCCAGCGCGTTGGGATGACGGCGCGCGGTTTCGCGCAGTATGTCGATCAGGGTGCGTGACTCGGGGGCATGCGCCGACCGCATGAACTGACCGGGGATCTCCAGGGTTGGATCCGCTGCTGTCACGGGTACAAACTACTCAGCTCCCAGAGTCACTTCACGTTGGTCGCTGCCGTGTTTCGCGTGTCGGGGGGTTGGTTGGCACAATGGTCTTCGACGTTGACAGTCGGCCGGGGGTTTGATGAACGTATCTGCGTTGGAGTGGGGCATCACACTCAGCGCGACGGTCGCGATTCTGCTCTTCGACGTGATCGTGATCGGGCGCCGACCACACGAGCCGACTAGGCGCGAGACCGCAACCTACCTGACGATCTACATCAGCCTCGCGATCGTATTCGGGCTGTGGACGTGGTTCTTCCACGGTGGTCAGTTCGGGCTTGAGTTCTTCGCGGGCTGGCTCACCGAGTACAGCCTGTCGATAGACAACCTGTTCATCTTCTTGATCATCATGGCCAGCTTCAAGGTGCCGCGGGTCTACCAGCAGCAGGCTCTGCTCGTTGGCATCATCCTGGCGCTGATCTTTCGCGGCATCTTCATCGCGCTCGGCGCCGTGGCCATCGAGAATTTCTCGTGGGTGTTCTACCTCTTCGGCGCCTTTCTTGTGTACACGGCGATCAAGCTGGTCCGGGATGTCGAACACGATGACGACGCCGACAATGCCGTCGTCAGGTTCGCTCAACGTCACTTGAAGTTCACCGACCAGTGGGACGGCCTGCGGTTGTGGGTCAAGGATCACACCGGGACCGGCGCACGGCTGATGACGCCGATGTTCTTGGTCATCGTCGCCTTGGGTACCACCGACCTACTCTTCGCGCTGGACTCCATTCCCGCCATCTACGGACTGACCCGCGAGCCCTATCTGGTGTTCACCGCCAATGTGTTCGCGCTGATGGGCCTGCGCCAGCTGTACTTCCTGCTGGGAGATCTGCTGAAGCGGTTGGTGTACCTGTCGCAGGGGCTGGCGCTCATCCTGGGCTTCATCGGCATCAAGCTGTTGCTACACGCGCTGCACGAGAACGAGTTGCCGTTCATCAACGGGGGGCAGCCCGTAGCGGTGCCGGAGATTCCGACACTGCTCAGCCTCGGTGTGATCGTTTTCACGCTCGTTGTCACCGCCGCGGCGAGCCTCTACAAGACCCGGGTGCACGATGTCCGCAGGAACGGTAGCGCCTCGGCCGCCGACGCGGTGGATCCGCTCAGCGGCCCTGGCACTGGCCCCGGTCGCTGACGCGACTGACCCTTCTATGTTCGGCCGCGGTGGGCGGTGACGATCCAGGACGGCAGCTGCACGTGACCGTCGCTGCCGATGATCACGTCGCGGTACTCGAACCCGGCCGGCAGGGTGGCGGGCACGTTGATCCAGGCTCGTGCGGGCCGAATGTCATCGACTACGAGATGGTCGCCGACCACGGTGCGCAACTCGCTTTCGCTGAAAGAGTTAGGACCGAAGTCGATGTCTGCAGGAAAGGCCTCGACGGCGAAAACCAGCGCAATGAATGTTCCGCCGGGTTTCAGCGCGTTGGTCATCGACTCTATATAGGCGTGACGCAATTCATGCGGGAGGCAATGGAAAACGAGGCCGTCAACAATTGTATTAAAGAAGTTCTCATATCCTGTGGTCCTGGTGAGGTCGGCGACGGCGAATTGTGCAGCCAGGTTGCGCTCACCGGCGGTGTGCTTGGCAAGGTCGATAGCGGCAGCGGACAGGTCTAGGCCCACCGTCTCGTATCCCTTGGCTGCCAGCGACAATGTGGTCTCGCCTACGCCACATCCGGAGTCCAGGACGGGACTCCGAAACAGCCCTTGGCGCTCCAGCGCTGCGATTTCAGGCTGCAATTCGCCAATGTTCCATCCGGGGGACCCCGGCGCGTATGATGCTTCACCTCGATATAGTTCATCCCAATCCACGGAATTTACGTTGAATGTCGGCATGCGAATCATTTTAGTGCGGGTAGGAAGTTGCTGCCTAAAGCGTGAGGTGAAATTTGTCACTGACGACGTTGTGGATTAATTATGGGACTTTCACAATTCGTCCCAGGGGATAGCCTGGCACCAGCACCTCACCAGTTGTCGTAGCCGCCTTCGGGGCCGAGCATTCGCGCCAGCCGGGTGCGGTTGATCCGGGCCAGCTCGTTTCGGACCACCTTGCGCTCGGTCTCGATGTCGTTGAGAAGGCGGTCGGTCAGCGTGGCGAGCACGTCGTCGGCGCTGTACCCGTTGATGAACATCACGAACCCGAAACCGAAATGCTCCAGGTAGGCCGACGACCCCTTCGCCAACGCATGCATTACCTCAGCGCGCTCGTCGGTGATGGCACACTGTTCGGCCTCCGACCTTTCGCTTCCCGGTCGCCGGCCGACGTCTGGGTAGGCCTGGAGGATGGTGTCTAGGGATTCCTCGCTCAGTCCGAACATCAAGCTGTCAGCGCAGCGAAACAGCTGATCGTGGTTGTCGAACGGGCGAGCCCGCGCCAAGTCGGCGGCCAACGGCACGCTAAAGAGGCATTCGAAGAGAGCCGAGACGGCCTGCCGCATCGGCATCGCGTTGAACGCGTCCAGCCGTATTCCCTGGTGCAGCAGCATG